>CAZVNC010000263.1:0-4345 GCA_964628305.1 uncultured Ideonella sp. | reverse complement strand
TCCACCGCGCGGCGCATCACAAGGGCCAGCCGACGGTGCTTCTCGTCAAGACCGTCAAGGGCTACGGCATGGGCCGCAGTGGCGAAGGCAAGAACACGGCGCACCAGACGAAGAAGCTGATCGACGAGGACGTGAAGGCGTTCCGCGACCGCTTCAACATCCCGATCCCCGACGACCAGCTCGGCGACATCCCGTTCATCAACCCGCCTGAAGACACGCCCGAGACGCAGTATCTGCACGCGCACCGCAAGGCACTCGGAGGCTATCTGCCGCACCGGCGGGCGAAGGCCGACGAGAAGCTCGCCGTGCCGCCGCTCGAGACCTTCAAGGCGCTGCTCGAACCGACCGCCGAAGGGCGCGAGATCTCGACCACCCAGGCCTTCGTGCGCTTCCTGACGCAATTGCTGCGCGACAAGGAACTCGGCCCGCGCACGGTGCCGATCGTCGTCGACGAGGCGCGCACCTTCGGCATGGAGGGGCTGTTTCGCCAGATCGGCATCTACAACCCCGCGGGCCAGAACTACACGCCGGTCGACAAGGACCAGGTGATGTACTACCGCGAAGACAAGGCCGGCCAGGTGCTGCAGGAAGGCATCAACGAACCCGGCGGCATGAGCAGCTGGATCGCGGCGGCGACCTCGTACTCGACGAGCAACCGCATCATGATTCCGTTCTACGTCTACTACTCGATGTTCGGCTTCCAGCGCATCGGCGATCTGGCCTGGGCCGCCGGCGACATGCTTGCGCGCGGCTTCCTGCTCGGCGGCACGTCCGGGCGCACGACGCTCAACGGCGAGGGCCTGCAGCACGAAGACGGGCACAGCCACATCCACGCGAGCACGATCCCGAACTGCATCAGCTACGACCCGACCTTCGCGCACGAAGTCGGCGTCATCCTGCACCATGGCTTGAAGCGCATGGTCGAGCAGCAGGACAACGTGTATTTCTACATCACGCTGTTGAACGAGAACTACGCCCAGCCCGGGCTGCGCGAAGGAACCGAAGACGAGATCATCCAGGGCATGTACCTGCTGCAGGAGGGCCCGAAGAAGACGCCGCGCGTGAACCTGCTCGGGTCGGGGACGATCCTGCGCGAGAGCCTCCAGGCGCAGGAGCTGCTGGAGAGCGATTGGGGCGTTGCCGCCAACGTCTGGAGCTGCCCGAGCTTCAACCAGCTCGCCCGCGAAGGGCAGGATGTCGAGCGCTGGAACCTGTTGCATCCGACGCAGACGCCGCGGGTCGCGTTCGTCACAAGGCAGTTGGACAAGCACGCCGGGCCGGTCGTCGCCTCGACCGACTACGTCAAGAACTACGCCGAGCAGATCCGCGCCTACATGCCCAAGGGCCGCCACTACAAGGTCCTCGGTACCGACGGTTTCGGTCGCAGCGACTTCCGCTCCAAGCTGCGCGAACACTTCGAGATCAACCGCCACTTCATCGTCGTCGCGGCGTTGAAGGCGCTTGCCGACGAAGGCACGCTGCCGGCGTCGAAGGTTGCCGAGGCGATCGCGAAGTACGGCATCAACACCGAAACGATCAATCCCCTGTACGCCTGAGCGCATGCCGGGGCAGGCACGGCGGCGTCGGGCGCGCAAGCCCGGGCGCCCAAGCCGCAACTGCACAACAAGCCTGGAGACGAGAACATGGCAGTGATCGAAGTGAAGGTACCGGACATCGGCGATTTCAAGGAGGTCGATGTCATAGAAATCCTCGTCAAGCCGGGCGATGCGGTGAAAGTCGAGCAAAGCCTGATCAGCGTCGAATCGGACAAGGCGTCGATGGAGATCCCGTCGTCGCACGCCGGCATCGTCAAGGAGATCAGGGTTCAGCTTGGCGACAAGGTCAGCGAGGGCTCGACGGTGCTGATGCTCGAAGCCGAAGCGGCGCAAGCACCGGACGCGCCATCGGCGGCGTCGGCGCCCGCGATGCCGGCTGCCGCCAGCGTGCCGGCTGCCGCGGCATCGCCGGTGGCCGCCGCAGCGCCACCTGCTGCGGCACCCGTCGCCGCCGGCACGACGATCGAGGTGCGGGTACCCGACATCGGCGATTTCGATCAAGTGGCGGTGATCGAAGTCATGATCAAGCCGGGCGACAACATCAAGGTCGAGCAGTCGCTGATCACCGTCGAATCGGACAAGGCGTCGATGGAGATTCCGTCGTCGCATGCCGGTGTGGTGCGGGAGGTGCTCGTTGCGCTCGGCGACAAAGTCGGCGAGGGCAGCGTCGTCGCGCTCCTCGAAACCAGCGCCACTGCAGCCGCCGCCCCGGCGGCGAGTCCGGCTTCGGCGTCGCCGCCAGCGACCGCCTCATCCGCGCCTGCGCCGGCCACGTTCTCGCCGCCGGTCGAACGCCAGTCGCCCACCTCGGCCTTGCCACCAGACGATGTGCCGCGATCGGTCGGCCCACTGCCGCATGCATCGCCCAGTATCCGCAAGCTGGCGCGCGAACTCGGCGTGCCGCTGGCCGAAGTGCGCGGCAGCGGGCCGAAGGGTCGGATCACGCAGGGCGACGTGCAGGATTTTGTGAAGGGCGTGATGTCCGGCAGCGTGCAGACCACGGCGCAGAAGGCGAAGGCGCCGGCCGCCGCCGCTGCCGCTACCGGCGGCGGCTTGCCCGGGTTGCTCGCCTGGCCGCAGGTCGACTTCGCGAAGTTCGGTGCCATCGAGCGCAAGGATCGGCCGCGCATCAAGAAGATCAGTGCCGCCAACCTGCACCGCAACTGGGTCATGATCCCGCATGTCACGAACCACGATGACGCCGACATCACCGACCTCGAAGCGTTCCGGGTGCAGACGAACAAGGAGCACGAGAAGTCCGGCGTGAAGGTGACGATGCTCGCGTTCCTGATCAAGGCCTGTGTCGCCGCGCTGAAGAAGTTCCCCGAGTTCAACGCGTCGCTCGACGGCGAGCAGCTCGTCCTCAAGAAGTACTTCCACATCGGCTTTGCCGCCGACACGCCCAATGGCCTGATGGTGCCCGTCATCAAGGATGCCGATCAGAAGGGCGTGATGCAGTTGTCGCAGGAAATGTCCGAGCTCGCCGCCAAGGCGCGCGACGGCAAGCTCAGCCCGGCCGAGATGAGCGGCGCGTGCTTCACGATCTCGTCGCTCGGCGGCATCGGCGGGCGCTACTTCACGCCGATCATCAATGCGCCGGAGGTCGCGATCCTCGGCGTCTGCCGCAGCAGCATCGAGCCGCGCTGGAACGGCGAAAAGTTCAAGCCGCGCCTGATCCTGCCGCTCAGCCTGAGCTGGGATCACCGCGTGATCGACGGCGCCGCCGCGGCGCGCTTCAGCGTCTATCTGTCGCAGATCCTGGCGGACTTCCGCCGGGTCCTGCTGTAAGGAGCGCGGCATGGCGACGATCGACGTCAAGGTACCTGACATCGGCGACTTCAAGGACGTTGCGGTCATCGAGCTGCTCGTCAAGCCCGGCGACACGGTGAAGACCGAGCAGTCGCTGATCACGGTCGAGAGCGACAAGGCATCCATGGAGATCCCGTCGTCCGCGGCCGGCGTCGTCAAGGAGTTGAGGCTCAAGCTCGGCGACACGGTCAACGAGGGCGATCTGATCCTGACTCTGGAAGGCGTTGCAGCGGTGGCCGCAGCGGCGCCCGCACTGGTGGCCGAGAGTGCGCAGGCGCCTGCCGCAGCACCGACGCTTGCGGCCGTTGCCGCAGCGCCCGCATCTTCGCCTTCGCCCACCGTGGCCAAAGGCGCAGCCGACGCGGCTGCTTTCGCCGGCAGCGCGGATCTGGAATGCGACCTGCTCGTGCTGGGTGCCGGGCCGGGCGGCTATTCGGCGGCGTTCCGCGCCGCCGATCTCGGCCTGAAGGTGGTGCTTGTCGAGCGCCATGCGACGCTCGGCGGCGTGTGCCTGAACGTCGGCTGCATTCCGTCCAAGGCGCTGCTGCATGTCGCCGCGGTGATCGACGAGGTAAAGCACTTCGACGCGCTCGGCGTGAGCTTCGGCGCGCCGAGCGTCGATCTCGCCAAGCTCAAGGCGCACAAGGAGAAGGTCGTCGGCAAGCTGACGGGCGGCCTTGCCGCGATGGCGAAGATGCGCAAGGTGACGGTGGTGCAGGGCAGCGCCCAGTTCGCAGGTCCGTTTCATCTGACGGTCGCGCTCGCGAAGGGCGGCACGCAGGTGATCGCCTTCAAGCGCGCGATCATCGCCGCCGGCTCCGAGGCGGTGAAGCTGCCTTTTATGCCGAACGACGATCCGCGCGTCGTCACGAGCACGGGCGCGCTCGAGCTGCGCCAGAGCCCGAAGCGCATGCTCGTGATCGGCGGCGGCATCATCGGCCTCGAGATGGGCACCGTCTACTCGACGCTCGGCGCGCGCC
>CAZVNC010000262.1:0-4364 GCA_964628305.1 uncultured Ideonella sp. | reverse complement strand
CCCAGCCGGCGTCAATTCCGTCGAATGTAATCTCGACAGGAACCGCGCTCATTCGACGACCTTCGGCACGACGAAGAAGCCGTCCTCGCTGCGGGGCGCGTTCTTCAGCACGCGCTCAGGCGCATCGCCATCGGTGACAACGTCATCCCGCATCGGCAGGGCGGTCTCGACCGCGCTCGTCATCGGCTCGACGCCTTCGACATCGACTTCGTTGAGTTGCTCGATCCAGGCGAGGATAGCGTTGAGCTCTTGCGCCATCGCCGGCGCGCGCTCTGGCGCAAGGTCGAGCCGCACAGCCCGAGTGGCAGCGCGGGGCCCGGCACGTTCGTCATCACCGCCGTCGATTTCTTCGCGAACAAATTGAGCAGCGCGTCCTGCATCGGCTTCACGAGCAGGCCGGCGACCGCGAGCACGCCGAACGCGAGCAGCGGCTGGTAGCTGCCCTTCATCTCGCGCATCCGCGCCCGAACCGCGTAGACGCGCTCGATCGGGTTATCGATGCCGATCGGCAACACGAGCGGCGCGAGGCCGAAGCGATTGCCGAGTTGCCACGCCTTCTCCAGCGGGCGCAGATTGACCGGCACCATGGCGCGGATCTCCTTGCCCGCGGGGTCGTCGCCCCGCTCGCGCAGATAGTCGCCGATCGCGCCCGCCGCGCACGCGAGCAGCACGTCGTTGATCGAGCAGTTCAGCGCCTTGCCGATCGTCTTCACCTCGTCGAGCGGCAGCGGCTCGTTCCAGGCGACGACCTTGCTGCCGACCGGCTTGCCCTTGAGCAGGGTCGGCGAATCGTCGTCCATCAGCGCGAATGCCGCCAAATCGCGTGCCACCTGCACGCCGCTGCGGGCGACGTCGAGCGAGCCGAGCAACTGCCGCGGCTGCGACAGGACTTCCATCGTCCTGGCGACGCCGCTGCCGTAGATGCCGATCGCCTTCCCCGCGACATCGCTCAGCGGCTTGATCACCGCATCCGTCAGCCAATCGGACTCTTCGTCGGCCTCGGCCTGGCGGCGCCTACGACGCGGCGGATCGCCGCCGCCGTCGGTGATCGAGAGCAGGACCGAGATCAGCGCGATGCCGTCGCCGATGCAGTGATGGATGCGCGCGATCACGGCGCTGCCGCCCTCGTATTTCTCGATCAGCTCGAACTGCCAGAGCGGGTGCGCCGGGTCGAGCGGGGTCGTCGCGAGCGCGCCGGCGCGCGCCTGCAACGCGGCACGCTCGCTCTGGCCCCGCTCGCGCGTGAGCCGGGTCGCGACCACGTGGCGCGCGATGTCGAAATCCTTCTCCTCGACCCAGTTCGCGCCGAGCAGGTCGTGCTCCACCCTTTGCCGAAAGCGGGGGTACTTCAGCAGCTTGGACGCAATCCGCTCACGCAGCGCCTCGAGTGTGAGCGCCGGCTCGACAAGCCAGACGCCGACGATCATCATCAGGTTGACGTCGTTGTCCATCCGCAGCCACGCGGTGTCCACGCGCGACATGCGCTCGCTGGTCTCGGGCATCGAATGGCTCCCCGGTTGGTGTGGCCGCGCTGTTTGCGCCCGAAGGGCGGATAACATGGCGGCGCCGATTGCCATTTTCACCCAGAGTCTCAATCGAATGGAGCGCATCGCCATGGCCGACCTCAAATCGAAGTTCGAACAAGCCGTCAAGGACTCCAAGGGCCTGCCGGAAAAGCCCGACAACAAGACACTGCTGCAGATCTACGCGCTCTACAAGCAGGCGTCGAGCGGCGACGTCGACGGCAAGCGCCCCGGCTTCACCGACATGGTCGGCCGCGCCAAGTGGGATGCGTGGAACGAGCAGAAGGGCAAGCCTGCGAAAGCGGCGATGCAGGAGTACGTCGATCTGATCGAGTCACTCAAGTAAGGTAAGTCCATGCGGGCGGGCAACCGCCGGCTCGGGTTCTAGTTGCGCGGCCTCTTCGTGGCCGGCTTGCCAGCTGGCTTCGCGGCCGGCGCCGCTTCGGCCGCCTTCTCACTCTTTGCAAGCAGCGTGTCGAGGTTCTCGAGAACCTCCCTTTCGATCGTCCTTGCGAAGGCGCCGAGCAGCAAGCCGAGGCGGGCATGCAGATCGAAGTGATCGCCGGCAACGATCAGTTCGCCGTTCACTCCCGAGCGCGTGAAGGACACGGTGTCCGAGAACTCGCCCTCGAGCACGCTGCATTCCATGTCGAACTTCTGCTCGACCTCCTCGGCCCATTTCCAGGCGATCTTGCGCGCCCTGGCGAGACCGAGCTTGTGTTCGCGGCGAATGCGGATGTCGGGCATGAACGACTCACTTATCTAACGAAGGCGGGGCCGCGAGTTTCTCCCGCCGCGCGTCCTTGGGCAAGTCGGCGAGGCGCTTGACGGAAGCATAGAAGCGCGCCGGGTCGCGCCCCTCGCTTTCGAACAAGCGCTCGAACGCGGGGACGAGTTGGGTATACGCGGCCAGCACGCCGAGCGACGCATTGTTCGCGTCCGCGAACCAGGCATCGTAGCCCGCGTAGCCCTGCCACGGACCGTCGCGCAACGCGGCGTAATCCTCGCGCATGCGCTGCATCAGCGCGGCCTTGCCGGCCCGCTTGTCGGCATCGCTCGCGTCGCTCTTATAAAGCGCGTCGAGCGCGTCGCGCGTGCGCCCGGTCAGGGCCCGAAAGTCATCGCGCCGGGCGTTGAACGCAAGGTACTCGGCGCGCGCAGCCGGGCTTGCATGCTCGTCCATCCAGCGCCGGCTGCCGAAGCGCTCGACAGCGGTCGCAAACGATTCGTTGAACATCGTGTCGCCGCTCGCGTAGACCAGCTGATGCGACAGTTCGTGAAACATCAGGCGCGCAAGCTCGACCTCGGGGTAGTTGATGAATGTGCTCAGCAGCGGGTCGGCGAAGTACGCGCCCGGCAGCCGGCCGAGGGTCGAATACGCCGGCACGCCGTAGACGCGGACCTCGAGGCCCTGCGCGCGCAGTTGGGCGGCGAACGACTCTGCCTCCTCGCGATCGAAGTAGCCGCGATAGCCGACGCAGCCGACGACCGGGAAGCACCAGGTCTCCAACTTCAGGCTGAGCTCGGGTGCGGCGACGACGTTCCAGACCGCGGCGCTGCGACCCAGTTGCGCGTAGCGGCGGTAGCTCGCGTTGTCGGGCAGCGCGAGTTCGGTGACGGCAAAGTCGCGCATCTGCTGGCTGAGCACGAGGCGCGCGCGCAGCTTTTCGGCGGTCGCCGGGTCGGTTTCCCAATCGGCGACCGGTTTGGCAGCGTTCAGGATCGCGAGGTGCCCGTCTACCGACTGCGCGAGATAGCCGACCGAGGCGCAACCGCTCGTCAGGCACAAGCCAGCAGCAGCAAGTGCGACGACGGCGATCGAAGCAGCGCCCGCCATCCACAGCACCGTCTTCGTCACGCGCCGCGCCACCGGCCCGGCGTGGCCAGCCGTCTCAGGCGCAAGCTTCGACCTCGACCAGGCAGTCGTAGAAGGTCGGCCCGCCGCCGAAGTCGGTCAGCCGCTGATGCGTCAACTGGTTCAGGTTCGTGCCGTCCAGGCCCAGCTTGCGCCACCACACCCCGAGCCCGTTGACGACGCCCGGCCGCGCCCGCCCGCGCAACACGCGCAGCCGGCAGGTGCTGCGCCCGCGGTCGTTGAAGACGTGCACGAGTTCGCCATCGGCCAGGCCGCGCGCCGCGGCGTCGTCGGCGTGCATCTCGAGCACCGGTTCGCCTTCGATGTCGCGCAGGCTCTTGACGTTGACGAAGGTCGAATTGAGGAAGTTGCGCGGCGGTGGCGAGATCATCGCGAGCGGAAAGCGGCGCGCCAGCTCCGGCGCCGACTGTGCCGATTCGTGGGGCGCGATGAAGTCCGGCACGCCCAGCCCCGGCGCATCGATCACGCAGCGCCCGCTTGGCGTCTGGAAGCCGCCCTGCGCGAACGGCGCCGCCTTGCGCGGCAACTGCAGCCAGCCGTGCTCGCGCAAGGCCTCGTACGACACCACGGCGCCGATCGCCGCGCGGGCGAGCGTCTCGTCGCTGTCTTCGAAGCACGGCTCGGCAAAACCCATGCGCGCCGCGAGCTCGCGAAAGATCTGCGTGTTCGGCTTCGCCTCGCCCTGCGGGGCTATCGCCGGCTCGTTCAGCAGCACCGAGGTGTGGCCATAGCTGCCGTGGACGTCGCGATGCTCGAGCTGCATCGTCGCCGGCAGCACATAGTCGGCATGGTCGGCGGTGTCGGTCAGGAAGTGCTCGAGGACGACCGTGAACAAGTCCTCGCGCGCGAAGCCGAGGGCCACCTTCGACGATTCCGGCGCGACCGCGACCGGGTTGCTGTTGTAGACGACGAGCGCCTCGATCTTCGGCCCGAACGCGGGCGACGCATCGGCGAGCAGCGCATCG
>CAZVNC010000261.1:0-4373 GCA_964628305.1 uncultured Ideonella sp. | reverse complement strand
GCCTGCGCGCCGGTCATCGCGAGCTTGTCGGTGCTCGCGACGCCGCCGTCGATGCGCACGTCGCCCGCGATGCTGTCGAACGCAAAGCCGTCCGCGAACACGTCGCGAAAATCGAGCGTCATGCGGCGCGCAAGCGTCTGCAGGCTGAGCACGCCGAGCAGGCGCGCGACGCCCGGCTGCGCCTGCAGGAACTGGCCGGCCGCGATCTCGAGCGAGAGCTTGCCGGTCATGCTCGGGTAGTCCATCGCGAATGGCGAACCGAGCCACGACACCTGACCCGTCAGACTGCCCTTGCCGCCGCGTATCACGCCGGGCGTGCCCATCCGGTCGAGAAAGGCGCCGCTGTCGGCGAGGGCGAGCGTGAAGTCGAAGGCTGCGCGGCGGTGTCCGTCGCCGCTTGCCGCAGGCGCGGCCCAGCGTCCGGTCGCGTCGAGGCTGGCATCGCGCATGCCAAGACGCAGACGCGTCAGCTCCCATTCGCGCGCCGGCGGCGGGCGGTTCACGGCCAGTACTTCCAGCCGCCCGAGATGGCGTGCGCCGAGCGTGAAGTCGTCGATCACGATGTCGAGCGACGGCAGGCTGACGGGCGGGCGTTCGAGCAACTGCGTCACGTCGTCGATCTCGCTGCGCGGCAGACCGAGCCGTGTCAATCGTGCCCGGACGTGGCCGCTCGCGCCCGCGCCGTCGTCCGCCGCTTCGCCGTACTCGACGTAGCCCTCGAGTTGATCGGCCTGCAGCGTGGCCCGCCATTGGCCGCCCTGCGAAGAGACACCCGCTGTCAGGTGCGACAGGCGGCGGCCATCGACGACGAGCGCTTCGACGCTCAGGCCGATCTGGGTCGGCGCGTAGCCGCGCGCCGCGCCGCCCGCGCCGGCGCCGCGCGTTGCATCGGAGCCTGGGTCGAGCGCCGCCCGCCAGGCGTCGATATCGAGCGTTTTCAGACTGAGCTGCGCCGCGACGCCGCGCTCCGGCGTCGGCGCCGGCTCGAACACGCCGATGCCGCCGCGCAGCACGCGCGGCTCGGGCGCCGAGAGGTCGCGCTCGAACTGCGCCTGCACCACCTTGCCGAGTTCGACGCGCAGCGTGTCGCGTTGCGCGGCGGCGGCCGGCGCGAGCTGCACGCGCAGCGCGAGCGGCGCGTCGGCCGCCTTTGCGAGCGGCGCCGGCAGGCTCGATGCGACACCGACCAGATCGCTCGTCAGGCTGAACTCGGGCCGCCCCTTCACCTGCGCGAACGCCAGCTTGTAGCGCGCCTGGCCGCGCAGCGACCGCGCCAGCGGCGCAAGCCACGGCGGGTCGGCTGCGGCGCGCAGCGCGTCGGCGCTCGCCGTGCCCTGCGCCGTGACGCGCAGCGCGCCGTCGGCCTGCGTGCCGCCGTCGATCACGACCTCGCCGCCGAACAGTTGCGCGTTCAGTGCGTTGAGCGTGAAGCGCTGGTCCTTGAAGTCGATCCGGCCGCGCACCGCACCGAGCAGCGGCAGATCGTTGCGCAGGCGCACGTCGCTGCCCGCAAGCTGCAGACTGCCGCTCGCGCTGGCGCGCCCAGCCGCCTGCAACGGCAGTTCGAGCGCGAGCGTGAGATCGCCTGGCCCGCTGGCGGTTGCTTCGCGCAGCGCGCCGCCCGTCCAGCCGTCGATCGGTGTCGTGCTCACGAAGTGCAGCATGTCGTTGATTGCTCCGCGCGCCTGCCCTTGCAGGGCGAGCACGCGCCGATCGAACAGATCGGCGATGCCGCCGTCGAGCGCGACGATTGCGACGCCGCCGAGCTGCGCGCTGGACGCCTTGAACCTGAGCGAGCCGCGGTCGAGGACGAGCTCGCCCTTCGCCTGCGTCAACGGCGGCCAGGGCGTCGGGTTTGGCGCGACGCCGGTCGTCGTCGCGGGGGGCGCGGCGTCCGGCGCCGTCGCACCGGTTGCGGGCATGTAGTCGAGCGTCAGGTCGTCGACCTTGGCGGCGACGCGGAACTCGCCCGTGCGGTGGGCGTGGAACGGAAACGCTTCGAGCGGCCCATTGACGCGGATCGCGACATCTTCGAGCCGGCCGCCGCGCACCGCATGCGCGATGTAGCGGCGCGCGCCTTCGGGCATCGCCAGTGGCAGGTAGCGCGCGAGTCGCGTCGCGTCGACCGACGCGAGCCTCGCGTCGAGATCGAGGATGCCGGGCAGCCGGGCCTGCGCGTCGCGCGCCGAGCCCGACGACCAGTTCGCATTCACATCGCCGCGGGCGTCGGCGTTCGCGATCCGGCCATGGCTCAGCTTAAGCTCGATGAGCGGCGGTGCGTCGGCACGCGGCGCTATGTGCCAGTCGAGTTGCGCCGACAGTTCGAAGAGGGGGACGACGGCTTCTTCGAACACCCCCGGCAGTTCGATCGCGCCGTCCTTGATCTCGAGCGTCGCCTGCCCGCCTTTGTCGGTCGCTGCGAACCGGATCGCGGCGTTGCGCAGGCCCGGGCGGCCGCCGCCGTCGCGCGCCTCGGCGGCGGCGGCGATCGAGAGGCCGTCGAGCCGGGCCGCGGCGCGATACTGCGCCGGCGCATCGATCGCACCCTGCCACGAGATCGCGACCGCGCTTGCGATGCCCTGCGGTTCGAGCTGCGCGAGCAGCTTGCGAAGCGCGGCGCCGAGCGGCAGGCGCTGCGCGGTGCGTGCGAGGACGCCGAGATCGATCCGCTCCGCCTCGAATTTGCCGCCGGTCGGAACGCCGTCGGCGCCGTGCGTCCAGCGGGCGTCGACAGCGCCCGGCGACCACCGCACGCCATTGCCGGCGACGAGCGTCACGCCGCGCAGCGACACGCTCGTCGCGCCCGCCTCGCGCGTTCCACTGACGCGC
Organism: uncultured Ideonella sp.; assembly: GCA_964628305.1. GTDB lineage: Bacteria > Pseudomonadota > Gammaproteobacteria > Burkholderiales > Burkholderiaceae_C > CAIKUF01. Next base: position 1,544 of record CAZVNC010000261.1, on the reverse strand, counting down.
CCCTGCAGCGTCTCGATCTCGATCGGCAAGAGATCCGGTGCGAGGCGCGCAGAGACATCACGCAGCGCGAGGTCGGCAGTGACGCCGCGCAGCACGCCTGCCTTCAAATCGAACCAGGTGCGCGCGCTGCCTGCGCCACGATCCAGCTCGAACGGCAGGTCGATGGCATGCGTCACGCGGCTGGCGTCGATGCGCGGTGCGTCGAGGTAGAGCTCGCCCGACCAGCGCCGCCAGTCGCCGGGCCGCGCAAGCAGCGCCTGGGTGAACGCGCCGCGCAGCGTGAAGCGCTCGCCGACGGCGGGCGGCGGAGTTGCATCGAGCCGCAGCCTGTGGCTGCGCAGCGTGTTGCGCAAGACGAGGTCGACCGCGCTCAATTCGAGCGGCGGCGCACCGCGCTTCTCGTCGGTCCAGCGCAGCGAACCGCCATGAATTGCGAATTCGCGAATCCGCAGGAAGGCGTCGAGCGCGTCGGCGGCGCCATCGGATCGCGCGTCGTCGAACACGATGCCGGCGACGAGCAGGCGCCCGCTGGCGTCGCGCCGCACATCGAGCGCGGCGCCGTCGATCCGCAACTGCGCGAGCCGCAGCTCGCGATAGACGATCGACGCCAGCATCGAACGCAGCGAGATCGACGCCACGACGTGCGGCAACTCCAACGCGGGTCGAAGCTGCGCATCGAGAAGTGCGACGCCGCGCAGCGTCAGCACGGCACCGAAGCGGCCCGACTGCACGTCGATCGCGCCAATTCGTACCGGCGTCCCCAGCGCCTGGCTGGTCTTCGCCTCGATCTGCGGGCGCCAACGGTCGGCGTGCGGCAGAATCGCCCACTGCAGCGCGAACCAGGCCAGGAGCGCGAGGCACAACGCCACCGCAGCAAGCCATCCGATGACGCGCGCCCCACGCCATGCAAGCGCCCACCGGCGAGGCGTGGACGCTGCGACGGGAAGGGAATCAGCAGTCATGGGATCTCTGGAATGCCGGCCCGGCCGGGCGCCGCGTCGGAACTCGTGGCTGGCGCGGCCCGCCTGCGCCCGGCGCGACGCGGGCCGCGGCGTGCGCCTCGGCTCAATCTAGCACAGGGGTCGGTGCGCACCGCATGGATTCGACGCCGCAACCGATCGCATCGACGCAAGGCGCCTCCGCCGCGCACAGCCGGTTCGTTCAACGCGTGCGGCGGCGCTATGCGGGCGAGCTGGCACGCCTCGCCCCCGGCCTGCCCGACCGCGGCTCGATCTCGGCGCTGATCGCCTCGTTGCAGGCCGACGGGCGCGAACTCGCGGCGGCGATGCGCGTCGCGCGCCAACTGGTGCTCGAGCGTCTGGCCGTGCTGGACGTCGAGCAGCAGGCGCCGATGCCGGACATCACCGGCGCGATGACGGCGCTCGCCGAGACGACGCTCGACCTCGCGCTCGCCCACGCCCGCCGGCTGCTGGACGCGCGCAGCGGCGTGCCGCGCGACGCCGACGGCGCGCCGATCGAGTTCTGGATCGTCGGCATGGGCAAGCTCGGCGCGCGCGAGCTCAACGTCTCCTCCGACATCGACC
>CAZVNC010000260.1:0-4392 GCA_964628305.1 uncultured Ideonella sp. | reverse complement strand
GCGCGCGCTCGTGCTCCGCGGCGCGCTCGGCGTGCTCGGCGCGCTCGCCGCGCTCGCCGCCTACGCGCGCGTCGTCGTCATCTTCGCGCCGCCGGCGAACGCCGCGCCGCTCGACGAACGGATCGCCGCAGGCCAGCGCAGCGTGCTCTTCGGCCACCACGCCGACTACGCCGCCGTGACGACGCCCGGGCAACTGATCGACCCGGTGACGGCCTTCGCGCGCGCGCCGCACTACCTGCTCGACGCCCGGCTGATGATGGCCTGGGCCTACGCGCTCGCCGCCTGGGGCGACACCGACAAGGCAAGCTACCTCGCGGCGCGGCTGGCCGAGTTCCACAACGACCAGGCGAATGCGTTCTTCGCGCCGTGTGATGAGCCGCCGAAGGAAGGCACGGAACCCCCGTTCCAGTGCGAGCCGCCGAAGCGGGCGCTGACTTATCGCGATTTCAGGTGAGTCTCGCGAGGGCTCGGCTGCGCCTTGGCTTTGCCGCGGGACAAGAAGCCGGCGCGACGCGTACGGGACTCTTGTGGAACTCTTGCGCTCGGCTGTATTCTTACTTCCTTGATAAGGATGTCAATGAGGTAAGAACATGACTGCCGTCGCGACGCTCTCCGCGAAGTTCCAGATCTCGATCCCGAAGGCTGTTCGCGACGAGCAGCAGTGGCAGGCCGGGCAGGAGTTCGTCTTCGTCCCCAAAGGCAAGGGTGTGCTGCTGATGCCGGTGCCCGAACTCGAGCGGCTGGCGGGTATCGCCAAAGGCGCGCGCTCGAAGGATCATCGCGATCGCGCCGACCGCTACTGACCATGCGTGTCGTCGACACGTCGGCATGGATCGAATGGCTCGTCGACAGCACGCTCGGCCGCAGCCTTGCGAACGAGATCCCGCGGCGCGAGGAATGCATCGTGCCGACGATCGTGCAACTCGAGCTCGCGAAGTGGCTGCGCCGCGAGGTGGGAGAGGAGCAGGCCGACGAGGTGATCGCCTACACGATGAAGTGCGTGATCGTCGCGCTCGACACGCCGATCGGGCTGCTTGCCGCGGACCTGCATCGGGAGCATCGACTGGCCACGGCGGACGCCATCGTCTATGCGACCGCGCGGGCCCGGTCTGCGGACCTGCTGACCTGCGACGCGCAACTGGCGAAGCTGCCCGGCGTGCTCTACCGCCGCAAGGTGGCGTGAGGGGCGTCTGCGGGCGCGCGCGTTCGAGAGCCGGGTTCAGTCCGGTGCCGTCCACGTCCCCGACTTGCCGCCGCGCTTCTCCAGCACGCGCACGTCGCCGATCACCATGCCGCGGTCGGCCGCCTTGCACATGTCGTAGATCGTCAGCAGGCCGATCTGCACCGCGGTCAGCGCTTCCATCTCGACGCCGGTGCGGCCGAACGTCTCGACCTGCGCGCTGCAGCGCACGCTGCTCGCGGCGGCGTCGAGCTCGAAGTCGACCGCGACGCGCGTGATCGGCAGCGGGTGGCAGAGCGGGATCAGCTCGCTCGTGCGCTTGGCGGCCTGGATCGCCGCGATGCGCGCGACGCCGAGCACGTCGCCCTTCTTCGCGCTGCCGCTCTCGATCAGCGCGAAGGTCGAAGCCAGCATGTGGATCGAGCCCGAGGCTCGCGCGACGCGGTGCGTCTCGGCCTTGGCGCCGACGTCGACCATGTGCGCCTGGCCCTGGGCGTCGAAGTGGGTCAGCGCAACGGACGCTTTGGCGGGTTTCATGGACGGAACGAAAGACGCGGCATTCGAAACAAACGGGCAACGCGGCGCTGGCATCATAGCGGCGCGTCCGCCCAGCCCCTGATCCGAACCGCATTCCCCTGCCCGCCCACTCCCACGCGACGCGATGAAGCAAGGCCCACGCCACGAGTCCCGCCTGCCGCGCCCGCCCGCGCGGCGCGTCGCGGCGCTGCTGAGTGCGGCGCTGCTGTTCGGCGGGGTCGCGCCGCCGCAGACTTTCGCCCAGTCGCCGAACGCGCTGCCGGCGCTCGGCGATTCGGCGTCCGAAGACCTGAGCGTTGGCACCGAGCGCGAGATCGGCATTCAGATCATGCGCATCGTGCGCCGCGATCCCGCGTACCTGGACGACCCGATGCTGCTCGAGTACGTCAACGAGATCTGGCAGCCGCTCGTCGCCGCAGCGCGCAAGAACGGCAACATCACCGACGAGATCGATCTGCGCTACACCTTCGAGCCGTTCCTGGTGCGCGAGCGCAGCGTGAATGCCTTCGCGCTGCCGGGCGGCTTCGTCGGCGTCCACCTCGGGCTGATCGCGATGACGGTCGATCGCGACGAGCTGGCCGCGGTGCTCGCGCACGAGTTGTCGCATGTGACGCAGCGCCACATCGCGCGCAGCGTCGCCGTCAGCAAGCAGGCGTCGCTGCTGGGCATCGTGGCGACCATCCTCGGGGTGCTCGCCGCCAGCCGCATGGGCGGGCCGAGCGGCGGTAACGCCGCGACCGCCGCCGTCACTGGCGGGCAGGCGGCGGCGATCCAGACCCAGCTCAACTTCTCGCGCGACATGGAGCGCGAGGCCGACCGCGTCGGCTACGGCGTGCTGAGCGAGGCCGGCTACTCGCCGGCCGGGATGGCGGCGATGTTCGACAAGCTCGAGAACGCGTCGCGCCTGATGGACGACGGCAACTATCCCTACCTGCGCAGCCACCCGCTGACCGTCGAGCGCATCGGCGAGGCGCGCGCGCGTCTGGGCACCGGCAACGCGCCGCTCTATACCGGCGACATCCTCGAGCACGCGATCGCGCAGGCGCGCTCGCGGGTGCTGATGGACCCCCGCGTCGAATCGCTGCGCCGGATGCAGGACCTCGACGCCAACGCCGTGCAGGCGCCCGAGGCGGCGGCGAGCGCCGCCGCCGCTGCGCCGCGCGGCGCGAAGGTCGAGCGGTTGCCCGACGTGGCGGTGTTCGGCATCGGCAGCGCGACGCAGCGGGTCGGCGCGGCCTACGCGAGCGCGCTGGCGTCGACGCTGCTCAAGGACTGGGCGCGCGCCGACCACGCACTCGACATCGCGTTCAAGGTCGTGCGCCAGGACGGCAAGCCCGACGCCCGCGCGGAGCGCGCGGTGCGGCTGCTCGCGGTGCAGTCGCTCACCGATCGCGGTGATCTCGACCGCGCGCTCGCGATGCTCGCGCCGCTGCGCGCCGAGGCGTCGCGCCCGGTGCTTCTGCTGCAGGCGCAGCTCGCGCGCGCGCTCGGCAGTCGCGACCTGAAGTCGGCGCAGGCCGAGCTGCGCAACAGCGTGGACCGGCTGCAAACCTGGGTCGCGAATCATCCGCTCGACGCGTCGGCCTGGAAGGCGCTCGCCGACCTGTGGGCGATCGACGGCCAGCCGCTGCGTGCGCTGCGCGCCGACGCCGAGAACCAGTATGCGCAGGGCGACCTGCCGGGCGCAATCGAGAGGCTGCGCGCCGGCCAGCGCATGGCGCGCACCGCGAGCGCGTCGGACTACATCGAGGCGTCGGTGATCGACTCGCGGCTGCGAGCCATCAGCGCCGAGATGCGCGCGATCCTCGAGGAGCAGAAGAAGGGCCGCGGTCCGGGCGGATGAGCGCGTTTGCCGCTCACTCAGTGCTCGCGATCACGCCGCCGCCGAGGCAGACCTCGCCGTCGTAGAGCACCGCCGATTGGCCCGGCGTGACGGCCCACTGCGGTTGCTCGAAGTGCAGCGCGAAGCGCGCGTCGGCGCCGCTTTGTGGTGAATGGTCCGGCAAGTCGAGCCGGCACGCGGCGTCGCTCTGCCGGTAGCGCGTCTTCGCACCGTAGCGCCCGGTGCGCGGCGCAACGCCCGCAACCCAGGCGGCGTCGGCGGCGGCTAGCGTCGTCGATTGCAGCCACGGGTGGTCGTGGCCCTGCACCACGTAAAGCGTGTTGGCCGCCATGTCCTTCCTGGCGACGAACCACGGCGCGTGGTCGCCCGCGCCGCGCGGCGCGCCGCGCTCCTTCACGCCGCCGATGCCGATCCCCTTGCGCTGGCCGCGGGTGTAGAACGACAGCCCGACGTGTTCGCCGAGCAGGCGCCCGCGGTCGTCCAGGATCGGCCCCGGCGTGTGCGCGAGATAGCGGTTCAGGAACTCCCGAAACGGCCGCTCGCCGATGAAGCAGATGCCGGTCGAGTCCTTCTTCCGGGCGTTCGGCAGCCCGATCTCGGCAGCGATGCGGCGCACTTCGGTCTTCGCGAGGCCGCCGACCGGAAACAGCGTGCGCGCGAGTTGCGCCTGCGTGAGCCGGTGCAGGAAGTAGCTCTGGTCCTTCAGCGGATCGAGCCCGCGCAGCAGCTCGAAGCGGCCATCGCCAACGTTCCTTCGAACTCGTGCGTAATGCCCGGTCGCGATGCGCTCGGCGCCCAGGCGCATCGCGTGGTCGAGGAAGGCCTTGAACTT
>CAZVNC010000259.1:0-4393 GCA_964628305.1 uncultured Ideonella sp. | reverse complement strand
ATAAATCTCTTCGCGCGTGGCCGGGCTGATGTAGCGCTTCTTGGGCCGCGCGTTCTCCTCGTTGATGCGCTTCTCGATCTCGGCCAGCAACTGGATCAGGCGCCGCCGTCGCTCCTCCTGCGCGCGCGCCTCGGGCGTTCCGGCGTCGCGCCTCGGTTCGGGCGGCGGCAGCAGCGCCATCTCGCGCCGCAGATGGGCCAGCAACTGCTGCTGCGCCTGCTGCAATTGCTCGATCTGGCGCTGCGACTCCTCGCTCGCGTTGCCCGTCTCGACCGCGGCCGACGGTGGCAGAGGCGAGGTCGCGCGGCCTTGAAGCGCGTCGCCGCCGCCGGCCAGATTCGCCTGCGCGATCGCCTGCGCCCTGGTCGGTGCTTCGCTGGAGCGCGAATTGACGAGGATGACTTCGAGCGGCGTGTCCTGGAACACGCGGTTGAAACCTTCGGGATCGACGAAGCGCAGCGTCAGCAGCGCCGCGTGCACGCCGACCGAGACGAGCAGCGCGACGTGCAGGGTCGACAGGCGCAGGCTCACCGCACGATCCTGCGCACCGCGCGCGGCGGAATGAGCACTTGCGAGCGGCAAGGCTGTCTCATGCTTCAGGCGGCAGCCTCGGGCGCGGCATCCGTGTTGTCTTCGAGGTCGATCGCCAGCGTCAGCGGGCCGGCGCCTTCGGACTCGTCTGCGTCGTCGGCGCCGGGCTCGTCGGCAGGCATTGCGGCCGCCGCACTTTCGGTGTCGAGCCGAGCGATGACGCTCGCATGCAGATCGAGCGTCAGCAGGTTCGCCTCGCCGAGGCGCACACGCACCCGCGCGCCGCGCGGCAGCCCTTCGGCGCCTGCGGCGCGAAACACGAGCGGCAGCGTGGCGGCGCGCACCAGGCCATCGTGCATCACGCCGGCCTCGAGTTCGCGCACGCCGTCCTGCGCCAGCGAGCGCAAGGTCCAGTAGCGCTCGATCGCCGACTGAAAGCCGTTGTAGGCGGCGTAGGCGGCGTCGAGCACGGCGACGATCGAGAAAAGCTGCGCGTCGCGCGGCTTGAACGGCGCGGCGAGCGCCGCGGTGCGCCCGTGGCGCGCGCAGGCAATGATCTGCCACTGGTTCACGAGATCGACGTAGCGGCGCAACGGCGACGTGGCCCAGGTGTATTGCGCGACGCCCAGCCCGGCGTGCGGCGCCGGCTTCGTGCCCATCCGCACCTTCACGCCCGGCAGCATGCTCGCCTGGCTGCGGTAGATGGCAGGCACGCCATGCTCGGCCAGCCAGCCCCCCCAGTGGCTGTTGGCGAGGATCATCGCCTCGGAGACGATCAGGTCGAGCGGCGCGCCGCGCTTGCGCGTAGCGATCCGCACCTGCTCGTCGCCGCGCGGCGGCTGCTCGTCGTCGTCGCGAACGAGGCTGAAGCTGTAGTCCGGACGCGTGAAGACCTCCGGCTTGCCGCGCACCGCCTCACGCTGCGCCTTCAGGTGGCGCGCGAGGCGAAACGCGAACGCGAGTTCGGCGCCGTGCGGGTAATCGGTCGGCGCCGCGCCGGTGAGTGACGCCTCGGTGATCACGTCGTCGAGCCGGTCGTGGCGCAGGTTGTCGGCGATCATCACCCGCTCGAGTGCGGTCCGGTGCGACTTGATGTCGAGCGTCTCCTCGTCGAATTCGGTATAGAGCGAGACCGCCGGGCACGCCTGCCCTGCGGCGAGCGTGTAGCGCGCGACGACCTCGTCGGGCAGCATCGTCAGCTTCCAGCCCGGCATGTAGACCGTCGACAGCCGCTCGCGAGCCATCTTGTCGAGCGCCGACTCGGGCCCGAACGCGAGCCCGGGGGCGGCGATGTGGATGCCGAGCGTGACCGTGCCGCTGCCCAGGCCCTGCACGGAGAGCGCGTCGTCGATCTCGGTCGTCGCCGAATCGTCGATCGAGAACGCCGCAACCGGGCCGAGCGCGAGCTCGTCCGCAATCGCCGGCGCTTGCACGGGCGGGAACGCCGTCCCGGCCGGGAAGTTCTCGAACAGGAAGCGCCGCCAGTGGAACTGGTAGGGGCTGTCGATCGCGCCGGCCGCGGTGAGCAGCTCGAGCGGCGCGCGTTGCGCGCGCCGCGCCGCCTCGACGACGGCCTTCGTCTCGGGCGCGTTCTTGTCCGGCTTGAAGAGGATCTTGTAGAGCTGCTCGCGCACCGGCGCCGGGCAGACTCCGCTGACGAGTTCGACGGCCCAGGCATCGACCTGTGCTGCCTGCTGCTTCTTGCGCTCGATGCCGAGCAGCGCGGCCTTCACCGTCTCGGCCGGCGCCTTGCGGAAGTTGCCGCGGCCGAGACGCCGAAAGTAGTGCGGCGCGCCGAACAGCGCGAACAGCATCGCCGCCTGCTGCTCGGTCGTCGCGCCCTGGCTGAAGTAGTCGCGCGCCAGTTCGGCGAAGCCGAAATCGCCGTCCGGAGCGAATTCCCACGCGATGTCGAGATCGACTTCGGCGGCGAGCGATTGACCCGCGGTCATCAGTTCGGCCGGCTGCGGCTGCTCGAAACGCAGCATCACCGCCGCCGCCTTGACCTTGACGCGCTTGCCCGACTCGAGCTCGACCTGCAACGAGGCGTCGCTCTGCGCAAGCACCCGCCCGGCGAAGAACCGGCCGCCTTCTTCGTAAATGGCGTACATGTCAGGCAGCAGTCGATGCGGGACCGTGGGTACTCATGCATCCATTCTCACTTCATCTTGCGCGAGGCCGAGGAAGTCGAGGATGTCCGGCAGGTGCTCGTCGAAGTCCGACAGCGCGTGGTCGCCGGCTTCGAGCAGCTTGACGCGCGCGGGTTCCACGCGCGCCGTCATCTCTCGCCAGTCGAGCAACTCGTCGCCCTTGGCGATGACGGCGAAGTAGCGCTCGGGATGCGTGAGCACGGCCGGCGTCAGTTCGCGCAGCGTGGCCACGTCCTCGGCGCGGAACTCGAAGCGCTCGCCGCTGTGCCAGGCCTGCAACTCGCCGACGTAGCCGGCCAGGTCGCGCGCCGGGTCCACGGCCGGATTGAGCAGCACCGCGCGGCACGCAGCGCCAAGCCGTTCGGCAACCGCCATCGCATAGAAGCCGCCGAGTGAGCTGCCGACGATGGCGGTCGTCTCGCGCGGCCAGGCATCGATCTGCGCCAGCACGCCACGCAGCGCTTCGCGCGCGGACGGCGGCAGTTGCGGGCAATGCCAGTGGACGGCGGGGCGATGCGCGGCGAGCCACGCCGCGAGCCGCCGCGCCTTGAACGACTGCGGCGACGATCGAAAGCCGTGCAGGTAGAGCAGGTGGGTGACGGGCCGATGGGCAGTCATGGGCGAAGCGCGGGCGGGCTCGTCAGACGCGGGCGGCGAGCGCGCCAAGCAGCTTCGCGTGAATACCGCCGAAGCCGCCGTTGCTCATGCACAGCACATGGTCACCCGGTCGCGCCGCGGCGGCGACGGCCGAGACGAGCGCGTCGATGCTGTCGAAGACGCGCGCCTGCGCGCCCAGCGGCGCGAGCGCTTCGGCAGCGTCCCACGAGAGGCCGCCGCTGTGGCAGAAAGCGAGGTCCGCCTCTTCGAGCGCCCACGGCAGTTGCGCCTTCATCGCGCCCAGCTTCATCGTGTTCGAGCGCGGCTCGAAGACGGCGAGGATGCGCGGGCGCGGCGCGGAGCTGGCGGGCGCGTCGGCGTCCACGCTGCGGCGCAGGCCGTTGACGGTGGTGCGGATCGCCGTCGGATGGTGCGCGAAGTCGTCGTACACCTTCACGCCGCCCGCTTCGCCGCGCAGTTCCAGGCGCCGCCGCACGTTCTCGAAAGTGGATAGCGCGTCGGCCGCGATTTCGGGCGCGACGCCGACGTGATCGGCGGCGGCGATCGCGGCGAGCGCGTTCAACTGGTTGTGTTCGCCGAGCAGGCCCCACTCGACATGCGCGATCTTCAAACTGCCGCGCAGGACGTCGAAATCGTGCGGGTCGCCGCGCGCGCGCAGCGTGCCGGGCGCTTCCTTGCGGTCGCCGAAGCGCACCACCTCGCTCCAGCAGCCGCGCGCGATGACGCGCTCCAGGCTGTCCTCGCGCGCATTGACGACGAGTCGGCCGCTCGCCGGAACGGTGCGCACCAGGTGATGGAACTGGCGCTCGATCGCGTCGAGGTCGTCGAAGATGTCGGCGTGGTCGAACTCGAGGTTGTTCAGCACCGCGGTGCGCGGCCGGTAGTGGATGAACTTGCTGCGCTTGTCGAAGAACGCGGTGTCGTACTCGTCGGCCTCGATGACGAACGGATGGCCGTCGGCGAGTTTGCCGAGCGCCGCCGAGACGCCAAAGTCCTGCGCCACGCCGCCGATCAGAAAGCCCGGCTCGCGTCCGGCATGGGTGAGGATCCATGCCAGCATCGACGTGGTGGTCGTCTTGCCGTGGGTGCCCGCC
>CAZVNC010000258.1:0-4423 GCA_964628305.1 uncultured Ideonella sp. | reverse complement strand
GATCGCGACCGCGCGCTTGGCATCACGCTGGCCGACGATGTGGCGGTCGAGCTCGGAGACGATCTCGCGCGGCGTCAGGCCGCTCGCCGCCGCGGCGGGCGTTTGCGGCGCAGGTTGGGTTGTCGTCATCCGAGGGTCTCTATCGTGTGCGACTGGTTCGTGTAGATGCAGATGTCGCCCGCTATCTCGAGCGACTTCTTGACGATCTGTTCGGGCGAGAGTTCGGTGTGCTCGAGCAGCGCGCGAGCCGCCGCCTGCGCATAGGCGCCGCCGGAGCCGATCGCGACGATGCCGCGCTCGGGCTCGAGCACGTCGCCGTTGCCGGTGATGATCAGCGAGGCCTCGCGGTCGGCGACCGCGAGCATCGCCTCCAGGCGGCGCAGCACGCGATCGGTGCGCCAGTCCTTCGTCAGTTCGATCGCCGCGCGTGTCAGGTGGCCCTGGTGCTTCTCGAGCTTGGCCTCGAAGCGCTCGAACAGGGTGAAGGCGTCCGCCGTCGCGCCGGCGAAGCCGGCCAGGACCTGATCGCGATGCAGCTTTCTGACCTTGCGCGCCGAGGCCTTGACGACGATGTTGCCGAGCGTCACCTGGCCGTCGCCGCCGAGCGCGACCAGCGCGCCGCGGCGGACGCTGACGATGGTGGTGCCGTGCCAGCTTGTGTTCATGGTGTCGTTCGAAGCAGTGTTGCGTTCGCGAGGAACGCGGTTCGATCGGAAGGCTGAATCAGACCTGGCGCACCGTGACGCGGGCATGCTCGTTGATGCCCATCGCGCCGAAGAATAGTGCGACCAGCCGGTGCGCGTCGCTGAACGTGACACCGCGCTCCTCGGTGCGCCGCGCGAGCACCCAGTTCAGCAGGTCGCCGGCGGCGATGAAGTCGACCCGGATCAGCCTGGCGCACGAGATGTCGATGCGCCCGGCGCCGCCAAGGTCGGCGTCCAGTCGCGCGAGCGTCTCGCCGATGTCGCCGACGAGTTGCCCGGAGAGGTCGACATGACCGACGCGTCCCTGCTGCTCGTCGTCGACGATCTGCGATTCGAGAAAGCTGGTCGACGCCTCGCTCACGAGCGAAGTCGGCGAGGTCGTGCTGCCGGGCTCGGAGCCGCTCATGCGCACCTGGCAGGTCGCGCGCTCCCAGGATGGCGGCGAAACTTCGTAGGTCACGCAGTAGTCGATCGCCGCCTCGTCGAACTGGTCGGGCCGGTTCGCCATGCGCAGCGCGTCCATCCGCAACTGCCAGAACGCCGGGTCGGCGTCGCGCACGCCGGTCGGCGCCGCGGCATGCAGCAGTGCAAGCAGCTTGTCGCCGCCGAGCCAGCGCATGTCGAGCTGCTGCGGAATCCAGTAGCGAAAGAGCTCGCTCAGGTGCGCGCAGGCCTCGGCGTCGATCTGCTTCAACCCCGACCAGTCGAAGACCCAGGGCAGCGGCATCTGCAACGTCTGCGACGACAGGCGCGCGACGCCGTCGGTGTCGAGCGTCTCGGGGCAGACCCAGCCGACCTGGCCGTCGATGCGCGAACGCGCCGGGCGTTCGTCGTTGCCCGCGGCCTCGGCGACGAGCTTGGGCAGCGAAAACCACTGCGGCGCCGACCAGCCGAACTGCTGTGCGTACTCGAGCGCCAGGCCTTCGAACTTGTGCTGCTGGCCGATCGCACGGTAGAGATCGAATCGAACGAGCCAGGTTTCGGCGTGCTGCGCACGTTCGCCGCCGGGGCCGGTCAATCGGGCGAGCGCCTGCTCGCACATCTCGAAGTCCGCATTCGCGAACGCGATCACCGCCTCGTCGAGTTCGGGGTCGTGCGCGACTTCGCTCACCTCGACCGCGAACGGGCTGCCGAATGCCGGTACGCCGGCCGCGGCCTGCGCGGGTGCGAGCGGCGACAGCCCCGGGCCCATCGTCGCGGCGGATGGCGAGAGCGAACCGGCCGCGCGCAGCGGCTGCGCCGTATCGTCGGCGAGCCGCGCGCCGATGCTCGGCCGCGAGTCGAGCGCGCCCGGCGAGGTGGACGTGCGAGGCATCGCCGCCGGCTGCGTCGGCGCGTTGTAGAAGTCGGTCGATCGGCGCACCGACGAGACGTAGGCGTTTTTGTCGCCCACCATCTGCTGCTCGATCGCGTCGATCTTGGCCTTGACGCCGAATTCGGCCTTCGCGCCGCTCTCGGGCTGGCGCGGCTCGGAATCATCGATGCGCGACGATGCACCGCCGAGGGCGGCGAGCTGCTCGCTCGTCAGGCCCTCGCGCCGCACCTTGCGCAGCATGTCGAGCTCGCGCTTGCGCACGAAATCGTTGCGCCGCTTGCGCTCGATCATCGCCTTCAGCTCGGACTTCGCGAGCTCGGTGTCGAGCCCCTCCTGCCCCGATGCGGCCTGCGACCAGTCGGTCGCCGGGTTGGCGACGAAGCGGGCCACCTTGCGAAAGAAGCTCGTGGGCTGTTTCGGATCCGACATGGCAGGACGGGCGCCTGGCTCAGCGGCCGCGGGTGCGACAGCCCGCGGCCTCGCAGCCGGGCGTGGCGGGTGCGGCGCGTCTGTCGTCAGTCACCGAACATCTTCTGCTTGAGCTCGCGGCGTTGCTGAGCTTCGAGGGACAGTGTAGCCGTGGGCCTGGCGAGCAGCCGGCCGAGCCCGATCGGTTCGCCGGTTTCGTCACAGAAACCGTAGTCGCCGGACTCGATGCGCGCGAGCGACTGGGAGATCTTCTTCATCAGCTTGCGTTCGCGGTCGCGGGTTCGCAACTCGAGGGCATGCTCTTCCTCGATCGTCGCGCGGTCCGCCGGATCGGGCACGATGGAAGTGTCCTCGCGCAGATTCTCGGTGGTCTGTCCGGCATTCGAGAGCAGATCGTCCTTCAGGCGGCCGAGCGTTGCGCGGAAGTAGTCGAGCTGCTTCTCGTTCATGTATTCAGCATCCGGCATCGCGAGCAGTTCGGCCTCGCTCAGGTCGCGCCCGGCCTTGTTCTTCCAGGCGTTGACGAGCTTCGGATCGTGCCTCTGGGGCGGGCGCTCGCGGTCGACCACCAGGTGGTTCATCTGGCGTGTCGGCGGACGCGGCGGCGCGAAACGGTCAGCGAAGCGCGATGTCGGCACCGGCATCGGAGCCGGTGCGGCGTACGCCGCCTGCGCCTTGGCGTTCGCCTTGCTCTTGGCAGAAGAAGTCATTCGGGTCGTTGTGGGTGCGGGCGCGGGGGGGACAAGAGTAGGCGTGCTGCGAGGCTGGGGGGAAACCGTCGAGGACGCCGCCGCCTCGGGCGCCTGGCGCTTGCCTACGGCCGATGGCGTTGGCTGGTGGACCGGCTTGGCGGCGACGGCCGGCGCCGCCGCCTTCCTGGCGGCTACGCCGACGGCCGGGGCCGCAGCGGGCTTCTTCGATGCGCCGGGCGTAGCGGTCGGCTTGCGGGCGGCGGCGCTCTTCGTCGGGCTGGCGTGCTTGGCTGCGCTCACCTTCTTCGCCGCCGTCGCGGGTCGGGCCATGGGCGCGGGCCTGGCAGCGGACTTCGCGGCGGCCTTGCGTGCCGGCGCGGCAGCCGCCTTGCCCGACTTCTTCGCGGCCGGCGCGGCTGCGCTCGCCCGTTTCGCCGTTGTCTTCGTCACAGCAGTCTCCTTGCAACGCCTACGTCACGCCCCCCGTGAAGCTAGGGTCTGCGGCACCCGAAATTTCAGGCGCCGCGGATTGTAGCCACGGCTACGCGCCGCTGAACGCCGCAAAAGCGTCAAACCAGACATTGTTCGAGCCCTTGCAAAAATATGTCGCGCGGCAGGTCGATACCGATGAAGACGAGCTTGCTGTTCTTCTTCTCTCCAGCGCCCCAGGCCGGCCCGAGATCGCTGCCCATCATCTGGTGCACGCCCTGGAAGACGACCTTGCGGTCGGTGCCCTTCATGTAGAGCACGCCCTTGTAGCGCAGCAGCCGCGGCCCGTAGACCTGTACGACGGAGCCGAGAAAGTCCTCCAGCTTGGCCGGGTTGAACGCGCGCATCGAGCGGAAGACGAACGATTTCACGTCGTCGTCGTGATGATGATGGTGCGGATGGTCGCAGTGCTCGCCGTGCTCATGGTCATGGTCGTGATCATGCCCGGCATGCGTTTCGGCTTCGAGAAACTCGGGGTCGATCTCGAGCTTGGCGTTCAGGTTGAAGCCCTTCAGGTCGAACACCTTCGCAATCGGCACTTCGCCGAAGTGGACCTTCTGCTGCGGCGCGCGCGGATTCATGTGCTTCAGGCGGTGGGTCAGGTCTTCGAGCGTCGCGTCGTCGACGAGGTCGCTCTTGCTGATGAAGATCTGGTCCGCGAAGCCGACCTGGCGGCGCGCCTCCTGGCGGCTGTCGAGTTGCCCGCTCGCGTGCTTGGCGTCGACCAGGGTCAGGATCGAATCGAGCAGATAGGTCTCGGCGACCTCGTCGTCCATGAAGAAGGTCTGCGCCAC
>CAZVNC010000257.1:0-4429 GCA_964628305.1 uncultured Ideonella sp. | reverse complement strand
TTTCTGCGCGTTCATCAGCGTGTGGTTCTTCGAGGAGCAGAAGCACAGCCTGGTGCTGATGGAGTACCTGCGCCGCTTCCGCCCGGATCTGGTGCCCACCGAGGCCGAACTGCACGCGGTGCGCTTCGAGTTCGACCCGGCGCCGGCGCTGGAGACGCTGATGCTGCACTTCTGCGGCGAGATCCGGCTGAACCACTGGTACCGGCGCGCGGCCGAGTGGCACACCGAGCCGGTGATCCGGCACATCTACGAGACGCTGGCGCGCGACGAGGCGCGCCACGGCGGCGCCTACCTGCGCTACATGAAGCGCGCGCTGACCCGCTTCGGCGACGAGGCCAAGGCGGCGTTCGCCAAGGTCGGCGTGCTGATGGCGAGCGCGCGGCGCACCGCACAGGCGCTGCATCCGACCAATCTGCACGTCAACCAGTCGCTCTACCCGCGCGACACGGTGCAAAGCCGCCTGCCCGATCCGCGCTGGCTCGAGCAATGGCTCGATCATCAGATCCGCTTCGACAGCGCCTGGGAAGGCAAGGTCGTCGAGCGCATCCTGCACAACATGTCGCTGCTGCTCGAGCGCAGCTTCGCGAGCGTCCAGGATCTGAACCGCTATCGCAAGGACGTGATGCGAACGCTTGGCGCTGTGGCGCAGCCGGCCTGAGCCGGCAACGACGGTTCGTCAGCGGCAGGGTCAACGCGCGCCACGTCGTGCGCGTTGGGTAGAGGTGCGCCGGGCTGTCCGAACCGGGCGTGTGATGGAGCGTGCGGATGCCTGATGCCCTGAAATACCTTGCCAGACCCGCTCGCCTGCTCGCCCTCTTGCTGTTGACGCTGGCGATTTCGCTGACCGGCGCAGCCTCGCGTGCCCAAACGGCGCCGCCGTTCGACCAGCAGACGCTCGACGAGTTGCTCGCACCGATCGCGCTCTATCCGGACGCCTTGCTGACGCAAGTCCTGATCGCGTCGACCTACCCGCTCGAAGTGGTGCAGGCGGCGCGCTTCGTCGATCGCAACCGCGACATGGCGCCCGACGCGCTTGCTGCCGCCGCCGAGACGCAAGCCTGGGACCCGAGTGTCGTCGCCCTCGTCAGGTTCCCGTCGGTGCTGGCGATGATGGACGACAAGCTCGACTGGACGCAAAAGCTCGGCGATGCCTTCGTCGCCCAGCAGGCCGCCGTGATGGACACCGTGCAGGCCTTGCGCGCGAGGGCGCAGGCGGCCGGCAACCTCGGCAGCAATGCGCAGCAGACCGTCGTCGTGCAGGATCGCTTCATCGTGATCGAGCCGGCGCAGCCGCAGATCGTCTACGTTCCGTTCTTCAACCCGCTGTTCGTCTACGGCAACTGGTGGTGGGCGACGCCGCCTCGCTGGGTCTGGGCGCCGCCGCCCTGGCATCGGCCGCCGGGCTGGGTGCCTGGCTGGGGGCCGGGATGGGGCCCGGGCATCGGGTGGGGCCGGCCGGTCGGCGCGCCGCCCTGGATCTGGCACGGTCGCGGGCCGAACTGGCACGATCGCAACATCGTCATCAACAACAACACCGTTATCGTCAACAACCGCGGGCCGCAAGTCTGGACGCCCGATCCCGGGCCGCGGCGCCACGTCTCGCGGCCGGGCGGGCGCGAAGCCTTCGCGCCGGAAGCGAACCTTCCCGGAACGACGAGCGGATGGCCCGGCAGAGCGCCCGAATCGCGCCCGGCGCCGATGCTTCCCGGCTCGATGACCGGCAATCCGATGATGGGCGTGCCGCCGCCAGCGAGTGCCGGACCACGCCCGGGTGCCCGTCCCCCAGCGCCACCTCGCCCCGCGCCGGGCAACAACAACGCAGCGCAGCCGCGTCCGTCCCCCGGCGCCCCGGCGCCCAACCCGGGCGCGCAGCCGACCACACCGAACGGATCGGCGCCTCCCGCCGCGCCGCCCGCAGCGCGCCCCGCGCCGCGCCCGGCAGCGCCGCCCGCAACCCGCGATGTGGCCGCCGAAGCGCCACGCGCTGCGCCGCCCGCGCGCAACGGCACCGTTCGGGACAGCGGGTCGCGCCCGGGAACGTCGTCGCCGCCGCGCGCGACGGAGTAGCACAACTCATGCGGCAGCGCCGCGGTTGGACTTGCCGCGGCCCGGCGCGAGAACCAGGATCGGCAGGCGCGGTTCGCGCGGCTGCGCCTAGCGCTTCGCCGCGGCCGCGAGCTGCGCCTGCCCGGCCTTGCGATCGGCATCGACCTTCTGTGCGCTCGGCCGTTGGCCGATCAGCGCGGTGTAGGCCTTCCAGTCGACGCCGCCCGCCGCGAGCAGGTCCTCGCCGAGCACGATGCGGCTGGCGAGCGCGACGAGCGGCAGGCTGACGTAGGCGGCGCAATCGGCCTGCGTGAAGGTGTCGCCACCGACATACGGGGCGAACTTCGCGAGCCGCTTGAACCCGGCGATGTGGCGCACGAGCTGCTTGCGGATGCGCGCCTTGTCCGCATCGGGCAGCGCCTCGCCGCCGAAGAAGGCCTGGCCGTAGAGCTGGCGCGCGACGAGTTCAAGGTGCAGGTCGATGAAGGCCGTGAGCTCGTGCAGCTTGGCGCGCTGCCAGGCGTCTGCCGGCAGCAGCGGCGGTGTCGGCCAGGCCGCTTCGAGATAGCTCATGATGGCCTCGCTCTCGCACAGCGAGCCGCGCTCGGTGCGGATGAACGGCACCTTCCCGAGCGGCGAGCAGGCGAGCACTGCCTCGTCGCGGCTGCCGGTCTTGCACACCTCCTCGCTGAACGGCACGCCCTTTTCGAGCAGCGCGAGCTTGACCTTGTTGTAGTAGTTCGAAATCGTGATGCCGCAAAGCGTGATCATGGCGAGCGTCTCCGGACATGGGTTGGAGTGAAGAAGCGCGCCAGTCTATGCCGCAACAGCCCATGACGGCTGGCGCGCAGGCGACAATCGGCCATGCCCGCCTTCCTCGACAAGCTGTGTCCGCGCGACCAACTCGAGGCGCGCCTGCGCGAACTGGCGCGGCCGGTCGTGTTCACGAACGGCGTGTTCGACATCCTGCACCGCGGCCACGTGAGCTATCTCGCCGCCGCGCGTGCGCTCGGCGCAAGCCTCGTCGTCGGCCTCAACAGCGACGCTTCGGCGCGCGGCCTCGGCAAGGGGCCGGGCCGGCCGCTGAACGGCGAGGCCGACCGCGCCTGCGTGCTCGCCGCGCTCGAGAGCGTGAGCCTGGTCACGCTGTTCGACGAGCCGACGCCGATCGCGCTGATGCGCCTCGTGCGGCCCGACTGGTATGTCAAGGGTGGGGACTACGACATCGAGACCCTCGAGGAGACGCGCCTCGTGCGAAGCCTCGGGGGGCAGGCGCGCTCGATCGGTTTCATCGACGGCTATTCGACGAGCGCTCTGGTCGCGAGAATTCGCGGCGCGGCGAACCCGGGCGGCGCGGCGCCGGCCTGAACAGCGACGAAGCGACGACGAACGTTGCGATTGCAGATCGGCAAGGAGCGCATGCATGACACCCGCCGCACTCAAGATCATTCACGACGAGCACGCCGCGCTGGCAGTGATGTTGCGCACGATGGGCGTGTTGCTCACCGCCTACCACAAGCACGGCACGCCGCTCGACTTCACGCTCTTTCGGGCGATGCTCTTCTATGTCGACGAGTTCCCCGAGCGCTTGCATCACGCGAAGGAGTCGGCCCTGCTCTTTCCGCTCCTGCGCGAGCGCGCGCCCGCGCTTGGTCCGGTGCTCGACCGGTTGGTGAGCGACCATCAGCGCGGAGCCGCGGCAATCCGCGACCTCGAGCACGCACTGCTCGGCTTCGAGATGATGGGCGAGGCGCGCCGTCCCGCGTTCGAGCAGGCGCTCGAAACCTACGTCGCCTTCTGCCTCGAACACATGCGCATCGAGGAGGCCGAGGTGCTGCCGATCGCGCAACAGGTCTTGCGCGCCGAAGATTGGGCCGATCTCGACGCCGCGTTCCGCGAGAACCGCGACCCGCTCACCGGCCACGCGCCGGCCGACGACTATCGCGAGCTGTTCACCCGCATCGTCGACAAGGTGCCGGCGCCCTTCGGCCTTGGGCCGCCGCTTTGATGCAGTCTCGGGCCGGCGCTCTGATGCGGCCTCGGGCCGCCGCTTCGATGGCGATCCGATCCCCCGCTGCCGCGGTGCCTGGGCCGGCCCCGCGCGAGACGCCGTGACGATCCGTGCGCTGATCCTGGCCGCCGGGCGCGGCGAACGCATGCGCCCGTTGAGCGACGCCACGCCCAAGCCGCTGCTCAAGGTGCGCGGCCGACCGCTGATCGAGTGGCATCTGCTCGCTTTGGCGCGCGCCGGCGTGCGCGAGGTCGTCGTCAATACCGCCTGGCTCGAGGAGCGGATCGTCGCCGCTCTCGGCGACGGCTCGCGGTTCGGCGTGACGCTGCGCTATTCGCGCGAAGGGCGCGCCTACGGCGGTGCGCTCGAGAC
>CAZVNC010000256.1:0-4435 GCA_964628305.1 uncultured Ideonella sp. | reverse complement strand
CCGGCGCCGCCGTGTTCGAGCCACTGCAGGTAGTCGCCGAACGAGGCGTGCGCCGTTTCGCGCAGCCGGCGCGACAGGCGGCTGTAGACCATCGCCTGCTTGCCGGCACCGAGGCTGATGCCGGCGCGCTGGTAGATCAAGCGGCGCACGCGCTCGAAGTCGCCGGCGCCGAAATTGAATTCCGACGCGCAGGCCGATGCGCAGACAAGGGGCGCGTGGGCGCTTGCGGCGGCGAAGTCATCGAGGGCGGAGAGGACGGCACTCATGCTGCGGCGGGGGCGGCGGGTTGCGAACGGGGCGCGTGACGAAGGCGGCGAGTGCGAACGTGACGCTGGGTTGCGTGGATATCGGCCCATGTTGCGCGCTTCTTGAGCCTGCAAATGGGTGCATCAGCGCGGCAAAGGCGGGCTTGTTCTGCTCCGATGGTGCGCGGCCGCGCTGCTAGACTGCCGGCCTGCGAGCATCGCCCCGAGCGGCGTTTTGGCCTCGGCCTCTCTCGCGTCCGCCCCGTGCCGCTCCACGCCCTCGTGCCCCGCAAGCCAAGCCCACACACGTTGTCCGAACCAGCCGAGCCGCCGCCGCTGCGGCTCGATGCGGCGCTGCAACTGTTGCAGCAGGCAGGCTGCGTCCTTCCGGCGCGCGACGATCCGGCCTGGCCGCAGGCGGTGATCGATGGCTTGTGCGATCTATCGAGCCGCGATGCCTTGACCGGCCTCGTGAACCGGCGCCAGTTCGGGATTGCGCTCGATCGCGAGATCGACCGCGTCGCCCGCGCCGGCGAGCCGGCGCTCGTGCTGATGGCCGACATCGATCATTTCAAGCGCGTCAACGACACCCATGGCCACGCCGCTGGCGACGAGGTGCTCAAGGCCGTTGCCCAGCGCCTGCAGGAGTGCGTGCGGCCGATGGATACCGTCGCGCGCCACGGCGGCGAGGAGTTCGCGATCATCCTGCCCAATTGCGCGCCGGCTTTTGGGCTGGCGGTGGCCGAGCGCATCCGCAGGCGCGTCGAGCAGCAGCCGGTCGCGATCGAGGGTGGTGCGCGGGTCGCGGTGACGATCAGCCTCGGCGGGGCATTCGCGCCGCAATGGGTGCGCTCGACGGCCGCGCTCTGGCTCGAGCGCGCCGACCAGCAGCTCTTTCGCGCCAAGCAGGAAGGGCGCAACCGAGCCTGCATCGAGCAGCCTCCGCAGTCGCAGGTCAGCGCCGAGGAGAAGAGCCTGCTGTTCAGTCTCACCCAGTTCGACCAAGAGCCCGAATGAATCCAACCGACGCGACCCCTCCGCCCGCAGTCGAACCCGCGGCGTCCGCCGACGCGAAGCGCGCGAGCATCCTCGCCGTCACGAGCGGCAAGGGCGGCGTCGGCAAGACCTTCCTGTCGGCGAACCTCGCCGCGGCGCTCGCGCGGCGCGGCGAGCGCGTGCTGGTGCTCGACGCCGACCTCGGCCTCGCCAACCTCGACGTGGTGCTGAATCTGGTGCCGAAGATCACGCTGCACGACGTATTCACCGGCAAGGCCGCGCTCGAAGACGCGATCGTTCCGGCGCCGGGGGGTTTTTCGGTGCTGCTTGCGGGCTCCGGCCTGGTCGAGTATTCGCGCCTCACGCCCGAGGTGCGGGATCAGTTGCTCGGCGTGATCCGGACCGTCGCGCCGCGCTTCGATCGCATCCTGCTCGATACCGGCGCGGGGATCTCCGACGTCGTGCTGTTTGCCGTCTCGCTCGCCGACGAGGTCGCGCTTGTCGTCACCTCGGAGCCGACCTCGCTCACCGACGCCTACGCGACCGTCAAGGTGCTGTCTTCGCAGCAGCAGCGCGGGCCGATCCGCCTGATCGTCAACCAGGTCAGCCAGATCGGCGAAGGTCGCACGGTGCGCGCGCAGTTGCAGCGCGTTGTCGATCGCTTCGTCAATCCGAATGCAAAGCCGCCGGTGACGCTCGATCTGATCGGCGCCGTGCCGGCCGACAAGACGGTGCGTGAAGCGGTGCAGAGGCGCGAGCTGCTGCTCGAAATCTATCCCGGTTCGCCGGCTGCGCTCGCGGTGAATGCGATCGCGACCCGGCTCGCGCGCTGAAGCATCGGGGCGTCGCGCGTCAGACCGCCGTCCGACGCGCTGTCGATGTCGGCCTGAGCAAGACGACGAGCGCGCCGCTGCCGCCCTCGGCAACGCGCGCCTGCGTGAACGCGATGACGCACGCCTTCTGTACCAGCCAGCCGTGCACGCGCTGCTTCAGCACCGGCTCGCGTCCGGGCGAACCGTTGCCTTTGCCGTGCACCACGCGCACGCAGCGCAGACCCTGGCGCGCTGCCGTGCGCAGGAAGGCGGCAAGCTGCTCGCGCGCCTCGTCGCGGCGCAGCCCGTGCAGGTCGATCTGGGCCTGGATCACCCAGCCGCCGCGGCGCAGCTTTCGCACCACGTCGGGGCCGATGCCGGGGCGGCGAAATGACAGCGCGGCATCGGTTTCGAGCAGCGTGTCGACGTCGAACTCGTCGGACAGCGTCGCGCGCAACGCCGCCGCTTCGTCGCGCACCCGCTGCCGTGGTTCGGGCCGCGGCGGCACGCTGCGAAGCTCGGCCCGCGCGGGGTCGGCAAGCGGCGTGACTTCGCCCACGCTGCGCGTGAAAAGCGTCCGCGCTTCGCGCTCGCGGTCGAGTGCGGCGCGGGCGAGCGCTTCGACGCGCGCCTGTTCGTGTGCGCGGCGCTGAAGTTCAGCGTGAAGCGCGCCAAGGCGGTCGAGACCTTGCGCTCCACCGGCGGCGGCGCGCCTCGCCACCCGCGCTTCGCGCTTCAAAGCAGCCCTCGCTCGGCGAACGAAACCACATCCGTGCGGCCGACGACCAGGTGGTCGAGCACGCGCACGTCGACGAGCGCGAGCGCGCTCTTGAGCGTCTGGGTCAGGAACTCGTCGGCGCGCGACGGTTCGGCCACGCCCGAAGGGTGGTTGTGGGCGAAGACGACGGCCGCGGCGTTCGTCTGCAAGGCGCGCTTGACGACTTCGCGCGGATAGACGCTGGTTTGCGTCAGCGTGCCGCGAAACATCTCTTCCATCAGCAGCAACTGATGCTGGGTGTCGAGAAAGAGGACCGCGAACACCTCGTGGCCATGGGCGCCTAGCCGCAGCCGCAGATAGTCCTTCACGCGCCCCGGCGTGTCGAACACCGGCTGCGCGCGCAACTGGTGCGCCATCGAGCGGCGCGCTATCTCGAGCACTGCGGCGAGTTCGGCGCGCTTGGCCGGCCCCAGACCCTTGATGCGCTTAAGGTCGGTTGCGCTCGCATTGAGCAAGCCGCCCATGCCTGCGAACTCGGCGAGCGTCTGCTCGGCCAACTGCAGCACGCCGACGCCTTTCAGCCCGGTGCGCAGCAGCAGCGCCAGCAACTCCGTGTCGTCGAGCGCAGCCGCCCCGTGCGCGAGCAGCTTCTCGCGCGGACGCAGTGCAGCGGGAAGGTCCTTGATCGTCATGGTCGCATCGCACCGTGTCCGAAGGGCATTGGGGCAGCGCCTAAAATGGCTGCAGTCTATCGAAGCCCCGCACCGCGACGGGCACCTGCCTTGAACGTCATTCAACCGGGGTCGTTTCTGACGCTGCACTATCGGCTCGCGCAGGCTGGCGGCGCCGATGTCGTGAATACTTTTGCGGAGGGTCCGGCGACGCTGACCTTGGGCAGCGGGGAACTCGCACCGGCGCTGGAAGCGCGATTGCTCGGGCTGGCCGAAGGCGCGCGCGCAAGCTTCGACTTGCCGGCCGGTGAGGTCTTCGGCGAACGCAATCCCGATCTGCTGCAGCGTGTGAAGCGCTCTCTCCTCGGCGAACCGGGCGGCGACGATCCGGCGCATGCGGTTGGCGACGTGCTCGAGTTTCCGACGCCCGACGGCAGGGCTTCCTACGGCGGCGTCGTGCGCGAGGTCGGCGATGATTGGCTGCTGTTCGATTTCAACCACCCGCTCGCTGGGCTGGCGCTGACCTTCGAGGTGCAGGTGATAGGGGTGCTGTGATGCGAGAGACGAATGCCGCCGCGCGCGGTGAAGCCAGCGATGGCGCGGCGGGTGCGGCGAACCCCGGCGGCGGCGCCGACGTGCTGCTCGCCGAGCCACGCGGCTTTTGTGCCGGCGTCGACCGCGCGATCGAGATCGTCGAGCGCGCGCTGAAGAAGTTCGGTGCGCCGATCTACGTCCGCCACGAGATCGTGCACAACACCTATGTCGTCGCGGACCTGAAGGCCAAGGGCGCCATCTTCATCGAGGATCTGGCCGACGTGCCGCCCGGGGCGACGCTCGTCTTCTCGGCGCACGGGGTGGGCCAGGCGGTGCGCCGCGAGGCGGCCGAGCGCGGCTTTTCGGTGTTCGATGCGACCTGTCCGCTCGTCTCCAAGGTGCACGTCGAGGTCGCCAAGCTGCACAAGGAAGGCTACGAGTTCATCATGATCGGCCACA
>CAZVNC010000255.1:0-4458 GCA_964628305.1 uncultured Ideonella sp. | reverse complement strand
TACCCGGACGAGCTCTCCGCGGACGGCGCGGTGCACGACGAGGGCCGGCGCAGCTTCCTGGAGCGCCACTTCGCCGCCTGCCACCAGGCGATCGGCGAGGGCGCGCCGCTGGAGGGCTTCTTCGTCGGCCCGGGCAGGACCGTCAAACGGGCGGAAGAACTGCTGACTGCGGTCGTGTTCGACCGGCCTGCGCCCGACTTCGTCAGCCGATTCCGCAAGTCCGGCCCTCGTCCCGCGCTCGAGATCTCCACCGTTTCTGTAGCCCTCGGCGCCCGCTTCGCCGACGGCCGGCTACGCGACGTGCGGGTGGCCATGGGATCGGTTGCCCCCACGCCATTGCGTGCCCGCCATGTCGAGGCAGCGCTCGAAGGCAAGCCGCTCGACGCTGCCACCATCGCCGCCGCGGTCGAGGCGACGGCCGAGGACGCCAAGCCGATCGACGACGTTCGCGCCAGTGCTTGGTATCGCGGGCATCTCGCCCGAGTGTTCGTTGAAGAGGTGCTCAATGATGTCAGCCGAAACTGAAATCCGCTTCAAGCTCAATGGCCGCGAGGTCGGCCTGAAGGTGCCGGTCGCCATGAAGACCCTGGCCATGCTGCGCGACTTGCTCGGCATGACCGGCACCAAGTACGCCTGCGGCGAAGGCGAGTGCGGCGCTTGCACGGTCAGCATCGACGGCAAGACCGTCAACAGCTGCCTGATGTACGCCGTCGACTGCGACGGCCGCGAGGTCGTCACGATCGAGGGGCTGCGCACGCCCGAGGGAATGCACCCGGTGCAGCAGGCCTTCGTCGACCACGGCGCGGTGCAGTGCGGCTTCTGCATGCCGGGCATGATCATGCAGGCCCACCACCTGATCGAGAACAACCCCAAACTGACGCGGGAAGAGGCGCAACGCGGCCTCGAAGGCAACTTGTGCCGCTGCACCGGCTACACCAAGGTGCTGGACGCGGTTGAGGCCGTGGTCGGCAGGAACGAGTGCAGCGGCGGCTGCTGAGCGCGCGCACATCCCGTCAGTCGAGTCGCATACTTTCAAGCGGAGTCAAGCCATGGACAAGGCCGTCATCGATTCACTCGTGGTGAAGAAAACCCTGATCGGACAGCGCGTGAAGAAGCCCGACGCCCCCGACAAGGCGACCGGCAAGACGCGCTACATCAACGACATGGTGTTGCCGCAGATGCTGATCGGCAGGGTGCTGTTCGCCGGCCGGCCGCACGCAAGGATCGTGCGCATTGACACCGCGGCGGCCGAGAAGCTGCCCGGCGTGCACGCGGTGCTGACCGGCAAGGACGCCGCCGGCCTGAATTTCGGCTTCGTGCGCGACAACGTCGCGCTCAAGGACAAGGTGCGCTGCGAGCACGACGAGGTTGCCGCCGTCGCCGCCGAAACGGAAGCGATCGCGAACCGCGCGCTCGAACTGATCGAAGTCGAGTACGAGGACCTGCCGGGTGTGTTCACGCCCGAAGCCGGCGCGAAGGCGGATGCGCCGCAGATCCACGACAACTTCCCCGGCAACAAGAGCCTGCATTTCCAGTTCAAGCACGGCGACCTCGACGCCGCCACCGCCGCCTCCGACTGCGTCGTCGACAACGTGTTCCGCCCGCATCATGTGACGCACTGCTGCATGGGCACCTCGTGCGCGATCGCCGACTTCGACCACAACGGCAAGCTGACGATCTGGACGCAGACGCAGTATCCGTACAACTACAAGATGGATCTGGCGCCGGCGCTCGGCATCGGCCCGGGCGACATCCGCGTCATCCAGCCGCCGGTCGGCGGCGCCTTCGGCTCCAAGCTCGACGTCTACCCCTACGAGCCGATCGCCGCGCTGCTGGCGAAGAAGACCGGCCGGCCGGTCAAGGTGATCTATACGCGCGAGGAGGAGTTCAAGGCCTCGCCGACGCGCCAGGCGGCGATCATTCACATGCGCACCGGCTGCACGCGCGACGGCGTGCTCACCTTCCGAAGCGCCGACGTGCTGCTCGACAACGGCGCCTACACCTCGTGGGGGCCGACGATTCCGGTCATCATGATGCGCACCACGTCGGGCCACTACCGCGTTCCGGTGGTCGCCTTCGAGGCGCAGGCGATCTACACCAACAACCCCTATGCCGGATCGTTCCGCGGCTACGGCAATGTGCAGACGACGTGGGCGACGGCACAGCAGATGGACATGCTGGCCGACATGGTGGACATCGATCCGCTCGAGTTCCATTTGAAGAACGCGCAAGCGTCGGGCGAAGTCACGCCGCAGAAGTCCTTCCTGCGCGAGTGCGTGCTTGCCGAATGCCTGCAGACCGCGGCGGCGGCGAGCGACTACAGCCGCAAGCGCAGCGAGTATGCGGCGCTGCGCGACGCCCCCGGGCGCTACAAGAAGGGCATCGGCCTCGCCTCGTCGATCCACAACGCCGGCGGCGCCAAGATCCACAAGTCGGACGGGATCGGGACGATCCTGAAGGTCGACGACTACGCGCGCGTCACGGTGATCAGCGGCGCGTCCGAGATCGGGCAGGGCATCGACGCCGTCATCACGCTGATCGTCGCCGAGGAACTCGGCGTGCCGCTCGAGCACGTGACCCTCGTCAACAACGATTCCGACATCGCGCCCTGGGACGTCGGCGTGCACGCTTCGCGCACGACCTTCATCGCCGGCAACGGCACGCGCCGCGCCGCGCGCAAGGCGAAGGCGCAGATCCTCGCCGCCGCCGAGAAGATGCTCGGCGTCGCGGCGCAGGACCTGGAGCTGCGCGGTGGCTCGGTCGTGCGCGATGCCGACGGCACGCCGATCATCAAGCTCGACCGCCTGCTGCGCCAGATGCATTTCCAGGCCGTGCCCGAACTCGTGATGGTGACCGACTACTACGAGCCCAAGAGCGAGCCCGAGGGCGCCGAGCACGCATCGGATCACTCGGCGGCGTATGCCCACGCGGTGCATGTCGCCGAGATCACCGTGGACACGCTGACCGGCGAGATCAAGGTCGACAAGGTCACGCTGGCGCAGGACGTCGGCCGCGTCATCAACCGCATGGGCCTCGAAGGCCAGGTCGAGGGCGGCATCGCGATCGGGCTCGGCTACGCGCTGAGCGAGGACATGCGGATCGAGAAGGGCATGCTCAAGAACGCGTGCTTTCGCGACTACAAGCTGATCACGGCGCCGGAGATGCCGCCGCTGGACATGCACTTCATCGAGAGCGACTGCGCCGAAGGGCCGTACGGCGCGAAGGGCATCTCCGAGCTGCCGACGATCGTCATCGCGCCGGCGATCGCCAACGCGCTCTACAACGCGACCGGCGTGCGCATCTTCGAGCCGCCGATGTCGCCCGAGAAGGTTGCACGTGCGATCCACGACGCGAAGCAGGCGCAGGCGAAGGCCGGCAAGGTCGCCGTGGCCCGGGAAAGCGTGGCAGTTTGAGTGCGGATGAAGCTGCGGTACTTCGCCTGGCTTCGCGCCAACATGGGCTGCGACTCGGAAGAGATCGTGTTGCCGGGCGAGATCCGCACCGTCGGCATGCTGCTCGACTGGCTGCCGACGCAGGGCGAGCGCTTCAGGCGCGCGTTCGAGTTCATCGATGTCGTGCTGGTCTCGGTCAATCGCCAGTACGCGGAGCGCGACCATCGGGTGCATGACGACGACGAAGTCATGCTCGTGCCCCCGATCGCGGGTGGCTGAAGGGAGTGCCTTGAAGTTCCGATCCGCAAGACAGAGGGCTGTATGAAGCGGCGCACCGTGCTGTCGATGGAGCAGGCGCTCTCGCTGCCGTACGCGACACTGCGCTTCGCGCAACTCGGCTGGCGCGTGATCCGCATCGAGGCGACCGGCGGCAAGGGCCTGCCGGGCGACCCGAACCGCTACATCGGCTCTCGCGTCGCCGATGACGACCGGCGCAGCTATTTCATCGCGCCCAACGTCGGCAAGGAGGCGATCGCGCTCAACCTGAAGGACGCGCGCGGGCAAGCGCTGCTCGCGCGGCTGATCGAAAAGCTCGAGGTCGACGTTTTCTGCTGCAACACCGTGCCGTCGCGCTACGCATCGCTCGGCATCGCGCCTGAAGCGCTGCGTGCCGCGCGGCCGGAGTTGATCTGGGCCGGCATCTCGGCGATGGGCCCGGCGTTTCCCGAGGCGCCCGGCTACGACCCGGTGATCCAGGCGATGGCCGGCTACATGGAGGTCACCGGCGAGCGCAACGGACCGCCGATGCTGAGCGGCATTCCGATCATCGACCTGAAGGCGGGCGACGAGCTGTACGCGAACGTGATGCGCGCCCTGCTCGAGCGCTACGAGACCGGGCAGGGGCAGACAATCCACGTCTCGATGCTGCAGGCTGCGGCGTCCTGGCTGATCACGGTGCTGCCGCTGATCGACTTCGGCTGCCGCGAAGACGAAATCACGCGCGCCGGCAACGAGCACCGCAAGTTCATCCCGACCAACGTCTACCCGGCGCGCGACGGTTTCGTCT
>CAZVNC010000254.1:294-4462 GCA_964628305.1 uncultured Ideonella sp. | reverse complement strand
CGAGGATCGCCTCGCGATGGTGTGCGACATGATCGTCACCACGAGCGGCGAGATCCACGCCTATCAGTTCTACCCGGCGGTGATCTGCTCGCAGGCGCGCTTCACGTACAACGAGGTGGCGGCAATTCTGGCCAACACGCGCGGCCCGGAGGCGGGCAAGCGCCAGGAGCGGGTCGCCGATCTGCTGCATCTCAACGAGGTCTATCGTGCGTTGCTGAAGGAGCGCGCGCGGCGCGGCGCGATCGACTTCGAGACGACCGAGACGCAGATCGTCTGCGATGATGCCGGCCGCATCGAACGGATCGAACCGCGCACGCGCACCGAGGCGCACAAGCTGATCGAGGAGGCGATGCTTGCCGCCAACGTCTGCTCGGCCGACTTCATCGCGCAGGCCAAGCATCCGGCGCTCTACCGGGTGCACGAAGGGCCGACCCCCGAGAAGCGCACGCTGCTGCAGAACTACCTGCGCGCGCTCGGCCTGGGCCTGTCGATCAGCGACGATCCGAAGCCGGGCGAATACCAGACGATCGCAGCCGCGACCGCCGCGCGCCCGGACGCGCAGCAGATCCACACCATGCTGCTGCGCTCGATGCAGCAGGCGATCTACACCGGCGCCAACAGCGGCCACTTCGGTCTTGCCTATCCGGCCTACACGCACTTCACGAGCCCGATCCGGCGCTACCCGGACCTGCTCGTGCACCGCGTGATCAAGGCGCTGCTCGGTGGCAAGCGCTACAGCCTGATCAGCGGCGCGACCGAGCCCGCGGGCCGGGCCAGGAAGGGCGCGGGCGAGGAAGAGCAATGGGAGGTCGCGGGCGCGCACTGCAGCGCCAACGAACGCCGCGCCGACGAGGCGTCGCGCGATGTCGAGGCCTGGCTCAAGTGCCGCTACATGCGCGAGCACCTCGGCGAAGAGTTCGGCGGCACGGTCAGCGCGGTGACGAGCTTCGGCCTCTTCGTCCAGCTCGACGGCCTGTACGTCGAGGGCCTGGTCCACATCACCGAACTCGGCGGCGAGTACTTCCGCTTCGACGAGGTGCGCCAGGAATTGCGCGGCGAGCGCAGCGGCATGCGCTACATCGTCGGCTCCAGGCTGCGGGTGCAGGTCAGCCGGGTCGATCTCGATGGCCGCAAGATCGACTTTCGCCTCGTCGACGACGATGCCGAACAGGCGATGCTGCTGCGCGCGCGGCGCGACAAGTTCGGCGACGCCGCGACCAAGGCGGGCAAGGGCGCGCGGGGCGCGGTTGCCGAACTCGAGGCGGTGAAGGACGCGGATCGCGCCTTGAAGGCGGCCGCGCGCTCGCGCGGCGCATCGGCCAAGCACGCCGCGAAGTCGGCGCCGCGCACCTCGGGCAAGACGGCGAAGCGCCGCTGAGTCCGAAGCCGATCCCACCCGCGCGCCACGTGGACCGAACGACGCACAGTCTGAACGCCGATCTGCACTGCCACTCGTTCGTCTCCGACGGCACGCTGAGCCCGGCCGCACTCGCTCGGCGCGCGAAGGACAACGGCGTCGAACTCTGGGCCTTGACCGACCACGACGAGGTCGGCGGCCAGCGCGAGGCGCGCGACGCCGCGGCACGCATCGGTCTGCCGTATCTCACCGGCGTCGAGATCTCGGTCTCGTTCGCCGGCCACACGGTGCACATCGTCGGCCTGGGCATCGACGCCGACGACGCCGCACTGCGCGAGGGCTTGCGCGCGACGCGCGGCGGGCGCGAGTTGCGGGCGCGGGCGATTGCCGATGCCCTCGCGCAGGCCGGCATCGAAGGCAGCTTCGACGGCGCACTGTGCCACGCCGGCAACCCGGCGCTGATCTCGCGCACCCATTTCGCGCGCTTCCTCGTCGAGTCCGGCGTCTGCCGGGACATGCCGGCGGTGTTTCGCCGCTACCTCGCGCGCGGCAAGCCGGGCTATGTCGAGCATCGCTGGGCCAGCCTTGGCGATGCCGTGCGTTGGATCACGCAGGCCGGCGGGGTTGCCGTCGTCGCGCACCCGGGGCGCTACAAGTTCACGCCGAACGAGGAGTCCGCGCTGTTCGCCGAATTCAAGGCGCACGGCGGGCGCGCGGTGGAAGTCGTGACCGGCTCGCACTCGGGCGCCGACGCGGTGAAGTACGCGGCGCTCGCGATCGAACTCGATCTGCTCGCCTCGCGCGGTGCCGACTTCCACGCGCCAGGCGAGAGCCGCATCGACCTCGGCGCACTGCCCGGCCTGCCGCGTGCGCTCGCGCCGGTCTGGGACGCGCTCGAAGCTCGCGTGCAGCGCCCGTAGGCCCGGCGTTCCCGGCGCGCCGCTCCGGCGTCTACTTGGCGGGAAGCGCGTCGCCCGGTGGCTCGCGGTGGGCCGCTTCGCTGCCGGCCGACGCCGGTGCGGGCTCTCGTTCGCGCACGAGATAGCTCCAGAGCACCGGCACGACGACGAGGGTGAGCAGGGTCGACGTGATCACGCCGCCGATGATCGCGCGCCCCATCGGCGCCTGGATCTCGCCGCCATCGTTCAGCGCGAGCGCGAGCGGCATCATGCCGAACACCATCGCCGCGGTCGTCATCAGGATCGGCCGCATCCGGATCTGGCCAGCGCGCAGCAAGGCTTCGGGCACCGACAGGCCCGCCTTCAGTCCGTGGTTGGCGAAGTCGACGAGCAGGATCGCGTTCTTCGTCACCAGCCCCATCAGCATCACGAGGCCGATCATCGAGAAGATGTTCAAGGTGCTGCGCCACAGCAGCAGCGCGAGCATCACGCCGATCAGCGCGAGCGGCAGCGAGGCCATGATCGCGATCGGCTGCGCGAAGCTCGCGAACTGGCTTGCGAGCACGATGTAGATGAAGATCACGGCCAGCGCCATCGCGCCGAGCATCGCCGCGAAGGCCTCCTCCTGGTCGCGCGTCGCGCCGCCGACGTCGAACGAGAAGCCAGGCGGCAGCGTCGTTTCCTTGACGAGCTTTTGGACGTCGGCGCCGACATCCCCCGCCGGGCGGTCCTTCACGCCGGCGAAGATCGCCTCGCGCCGCTGCAGGCTCTGGCGCCGGATCACGGCCGGGTTCTCGACCCGCTCGATCGTCGCCACCGAGTCGAGCGTGATCGGCGTGCCGTCCTTCGCGAAGGCAACCGGCAGGTTGCGCATCTGCTCGACGCGCTCGCGCCGCTCCTCGGGCAGCCGCAGCAGCACCTCGACCTGCTCGCCATCGGGAGTCGTCCAGTAGGTCGCGACATCGCCGGTGACGTAGGCGCGCATGTTGGCCGCGAGCTGCTGCGCGGTGAGCCCGAGTTCGCGCGCCGCACCCGGCTTGACGCGCACCGCGTAGGTCGGCAGCCCCGGCTTGTACGACAGTTCGATGTCGGTCGTGCCCGGGATCTTCGCGATCTTCGCCGCGAAGTCCTGCGACAGCTTGGCGAGCATCTCCGGGTCGCTGCCGAGGATCGTGACGAAGATCGGCCGGTCGAAGCCGACCGAGACGTCGATGCCCGGGATCTTGGCGATCTTCTCGCGGATCGCATCCTCGATCTGCTTTTGCGAGCGCTTGCGCTCGCCGCGGTCGACGAGGCCGATGTTGAGCGTGGCCTGATTGCGTCCCACCGACAGGCCGGAGCCCTCGCCGCCGACGCTCGTCGCGATGTTCTTCACCTCGGGGAACGCGGCGACGATCTCCTCCACCTGGCGCACCTTGGCGTCGCTGCGCTCGAGGCTGGCGCCGACTGGCATGCGGATGCCAAGCTGCGTGAAGCTCTGGTCGGTCTGCGGAATGAATTCGGTGCCGACCAGCGGCGCGAGGCCGATCGCGGCGATGAAGCTCGCGACGCCGATCCACAGGATCACGCCGCGCGGCGTCAGTGTCATGCTGCGAAACACGCGCGGCGCCGCCTTGTCGCGTTTCGCGCGGGCGTCGAACGGGTGGCCCCAGGTGGGCAGCCAGACGCGAAAGCGCTTCTCGCTGAACGCCCAGTGGATCAGCCGTTCGTAGATGGCGTGCATCCGTTCAAGCCCGCGATCGGTGGCGCGGATCAGATGGCCGACGCCCCACAGCTGCTTCAGGTGCGCCGACGGCGGGTCCTTCCATACGCTGGACAGCATCGGGTCGAGCGTGAAGCTGACGAACAAGCTGACCAGCACAGCGACCGTGACGGTGATGCCGAACGGAAAGAAGAACCTGCCGACGATGCC
>CAZVNC010000254.1:0-284 GCA_964628305.1 uncultured Ideonella sp. | reverse complement strand
GAACACGGCGCAGATCGCGAACGTCGTCGCCATCACTGCGAGGCCGATCTCGTCGGTGCCTTCGAGCGCGGCGCGGTGGTGATCCTTGCCCATGTGGACGTGGCGCACGATGTTCTCGCGCACCACGATCGCGTCGTCGATCAAGAGGCCGATGCACAGCGAGAGCGCCATCATCGTCATGAAGTTCAGCGTGAACCCGAATGCGTAGACGGCGATGAAGCTCGAGATGACCGAGATCGGCAGCGTCAGGCCGGTGATGATCGTCGAGCGCCACGAGTGCAGGA
>CAZVNC010000253.1:0-4483 GCA_964628305.1 uncultured Ideonella sp. | reverse complement strand
GTCCGACAAGGTCTTCGGCGGCCCGATGCCGGCCGGCTGCATGTACGCGCCGCAGACCTACATCGACAAGCACCCGCAGACGATCCAGGCGATCGCGAACGCAATCGTGCGCGCCAACAGGTGGATCCAGAAGGCCGGCGCGTCCGACATCGTGAAGGCCGTGCCCGAGAGCTACCTGCTCGGCGACCGCGCGGTCTACATCGACGCCTTCCTCGCCAGCAAGGGCGCGCTCTCGCCCGACGGCATGCTCCCCGAAGCCGGCCCGGCGACGGCGCTGCGCGCACTGCAAAGCATCGACCCGGCGCTGAAGGACGCGAAGATCGACCTCGCGGCGACCTACACGAACGACTTCGTGAAGAAGGCGAACATCCGCAAGAGCTAGCGCCGGGCCACTCAGCTCGTCGCTGCCGAGCTGAGCGAAGCAGGCTTGCGGCCGAGGATCGGCGGGTCGAACGCGTAGTTCGAATCGAACTTCAGCTCGCGCCGGAACGCCTCGACCGGTATGCCCTGGCAGGCGAGCGTCACGCTGCCCGTCACCTTGCCGAGGCGCAGCGCGCGCAGCGCGCCGCCGAAGAGTTCGAGTTCGGCCGACTCGAGCGCGAGGGCGAGCTTGAGTTCGAATTCGACGTCGCACCAATCGACGCCTTCGACGCTCAAGACGAGGCGCGGCCGCAGCTTGGCATCGATGTCGTGCTTCAGGAGCGGCACGCTCGCGGCGGCGGGCGGCGGGCCGATGCTCTTGTTGACGGCGTCGCGCACTTTCTTGATCTGCGACCAGGCCCTGGCCATCAGCGCGAACGGATCGACGTCGAACGCCTTGGCAAGATCGGCGTTCAGCTTTTCCGGCGTCCAGTCGGCGATCGCGCGGCCGAGCAAGCTGCCATCGACGCCGCCGCGCAACGCGGCGAGCCGCCGCACGTCGGCCACGCCGTCGGCGTTGGCGTGCACTTCGAGCAGGTCGTGCAGCCGGGAACCGGCCTTCACGTCAACGTTTGGCATCGTCGTCTCCTCGCGCACTTTCGACTTCGCGCAACAGGACCTGGCCGGCATCGGGCACGACACGCCAAGCCATCTCGGGCGCAGGCGGGTGCGATCCGCGGCGTGCCGCCTTCGCGGCAGTCGGCCATCGCAGGTTCACCGCCGGCGAGGTGTCGGCCGCGACGCGCCATTCGAAGTGCGGAGCGCGCGGCGGCGGCACGATGGGGGGGACGATCGGCAGCGCGATGCGCGGTGCGGCGGGCGCAGCGGCGGGCGAAGGGGCCGGGGTCACCGGCCGCGGCCAGACGAGCCAGAGCCCGAGCCCGACGAAAGGCGCCGCGACGGCAGCCGCCACGGCGACGAACGGCACGCCGCCCAGCCACGGCGCCGCGGCCGGCAACGGCGCCCGCGCCTCGGCGACGATCGTCGTGCCGGCTTCGACGCGCGAGCGCGCCGCGGGCTGCTGCGTCGCGACCTTCGGCGTCCCGAAGACGGTGACGCGCCAACTGCTTTCGTCGTCGCATCGCAGGCCGAAGGTGTCGGGCGCGACCGCCGCGCCGGCCTCGACGCACGTCGCGCCGACGAGATCGGGCACCGTCGCGAAGCGCTGGGTCGAAAGACGCACCACGCTCGCGACCGCCACCCGCGCGTGTGCGGCCGGATCCTGCGATTGCACGCTGCGATCGCCGGCGTGGTCCTGGGCGTCCGCCGCGTCGCGCAAACGCGCTTGCTGCAGCGCCGCCTGTGCCGCGCCAAGCGACTGCCCGACGACGTCGGGCACTTCCACCATTTCGCGCGTGTCGAGCCGGACCGCGCTGCCCGCATCGACCAGCGTGCCCGGCGCCGGGGCCTGATTCGACACGATGCGCTCGCCCTGGCGCTCGTCGGGGCGCGCGACGAGCCGCAGCGCCTCGATGGCGGTGATCGCCTCCTGCAGCGCCTGCTCGCGCACATCGGGCACCGCAACCTGCTGCACGGCCCAGGCGGCGACGCGGATCGCGGCCGGTGCGGCAAGCGCCGCGCCGCCCGCCTCGGGTGTCTGCTCGAAGATGCGGCCGATCTCGGCGTCCGCCGACATTGCGGGGCGCGATTCGCACTCGAAGCGGGTGTGGCCGTATTCGGCGGCGCGCTCGCGTGCCGCCGCGCAATCGAGGCCGAGCAGGCGCGGCACGCCGAGACCCAGGCCGATCTCGACCGCCGACCCGGGCGCGACCGGCGTGCCGGCCGCCGGGTCCTGGCTCAGCACGCGCCGTCCCGTCGATGCCGCCGGGCCGCTTGCGCGTGCCCGCAGCTTGCTGCTCGCGAGCAGGCTCGTGGCCCGCGCCTCGGGCAGGCCGACCAGCGCCGGGACGATGACCTGCGGCGCCGGCTGCACGTTCAGCACGAGCGGCCCGGCGAGCGGCAGCGTCGTGCCCGGATTCACCGACTGGAAGTTGATGCGGCCGGCGGCCACCCCCTCGACGGCGCGACCCGGCGTGCAGCTTGCAAACTTCGCGTCGAGCGCGGCGAGCGCCTCGGCCGCTTCGTCGCAGGTCCTGCCGCGCAGGTCGGGCAGCACGCGCGACACCGGCACCGGCGGCGCCGGCTCGACCCTGGCGCGCAGGCCATCGACCCGCGCGAGCGGCGTCCCCGGCGCGTAGGACTGAGCGTTGATCGTCCCCGCGGGATAGCGCGATCCGGCGCGCCCGGGGGCGCATTCGACGAGCCGGATGCCGAGCGCCCGCAGGCCGGCCTGCGCCTGCTCGCAGGTCTGTCCGCGCATGTCGGGCAGCACCGCGACCGACTCCGGAGGCGCCACAGGCTCGAGCTGGACGCGCAGGCCGTCGACCTTCGCGGCCGGCGTGCCGGGCGCGTAAGACTGCGCGTTGATCGTCCCCGCCGGGTAGCGCGAACCCGCCACACCCGGGGCACATTCGGCGAGCGTGAGGCGCAGCTTGCGCAACTCGGCCTGCGCTTGATCGCAGGTCTTGCCGCGCAGGTCCGGCAGCACGCGCGCGGCGTCCGCGATCGCTGCGGCCAGTGCCGCCGCGGCGGCGATCGCGGCGGCGGACCCGATGCCGGTGCCGCTGCCGCTGCCAGTTCTGGCGTCGCTGCCCGTTCTGGCGTCGCTGTCGGCGCCGGAACGGGACGCGGGTTCAAGCGTGACGCGCAGCCCGGCCAGCCGCGAGGCGGACGTTCCGGGCGCGAGCGACTGCCAGTTGATCGTCATCGCCGGATAGCGCCCGCTCGCCTTGCCGACCGGGCACGACTCGAGCCCGTAGTCCAGCTTGAGCAGTTCTGCGCGCGCGTCGTCGCAGCTCTTGCCGCGCAGATCGCCGAGCACCGGCGAGCGCACCGCGTCGACGCCGTACTTCGGCGTGCGGTCCTGCGCCCACGCGGCGGCCGCCGTGAGAGCCAACAGCAAGCCGATGCAGCCGACGAACAAGCGCCTCATCCGCGAACCCCCTGAGCCGTATCCCACATTCGGCGGGACAACTCGAAACTAATCGCTCTCGCGGCGCGCGGCCATCCCCAGTTCAGCAGTGGCCGGCGTTGCGCAGGCCTGCACTAGACTGCACATCGCATCGCACGCCAGCACGGCGTCGTGCGCCACCCCATAGCCATCGCGATCGGACCCCGAAGTGACCGCCGCTCTCTCGCTCGCCGATGTCGCCTGCACCTTCGTCAGCCGCACTTCTGTTGGCAAGGGACAGCCCGGTCAACGCTACACCGCGGTGCGCGACGTGACGCTCGCGGTCGGCGCGGGCGAGTTCGTCAGCGTCGTCGGGCCGACCGGCTGCGGCAAGAGCACGCTGCTCAACATGGCGGCCGGCCTGCTCGCGCCGAGCGCCGGCAGCGTGCACGTGTTCGGCGAGGCGCTTTCCGGCATCAACCGGCGCGCCGGCTACATGTTCCAGGGCGACAGCCTGATGCCGTGGCGCACCGCAATGCAGAACGTGCGCGCCGGGTTCGAGTTCCGCGGCCTGGCCGTTCGCGAGGCGACGGCGCAGGCCGAGGAGTGGTTGAAGCGCGTCGGCCTCGGCGGCTTCGGCGACCGCTACCCGCACCAGCTCTCGGGCGGGATGCGAAAGCGCACCAGCCTCGCGCAGACGCTCGCGCTGGATCCCGACATCATCCTGATGGACGAGCCGTTCTCCGCGCTCGACATCCAGACCCGGCAGTTGATGGAAAACGAGGTGCTCGAGCTCTGGGCGTCCAAGAAGAAGGCGGTGCTCTTCATCACCCACGACCTGGACGAAGCGATCGCGATGAGCGACCGCGTCGTCGTGCTCAGCGCCGGCCCCGGCTCGCACCCGATCGGCGAGTTCGCGATCGACCTCGAGCGCCCGCGCGACGTGGCCGAGATCAAGACCGATGCG
Organism: uncultured Ideonella sp.; assembly: GCA_964628305.1. Lineage (GTDB taxonomy): Bacteria > Pseudomonadota > Gammaproteobacteria > Burkholderiales > Burkholderiaceae_C > CAIKUF01. The sequence continues at coordinate 146 of CAZVNC010000253.1, read as the reverse complement.
CGCTTCGTCGAACTGCACGCCGCGATCTGGGCCGTGCTGCGCGAGGAGGTGCTTGCCGGCTACAGGCAGCAACTCGCCGCATGAGACGCGAAAGAGGGGCCCCGCGCAGCGGGGATCGAAGCGAGCGAATGCGGCGAAGCGCCGAC
>CAZVNC010000252.1:0-4484 GCA_964628305.1 uncultured Ideonella sp. | reverse complement strand
AGCAGCGTCGCCGGCAATGCCGACAACAGGAAGGCGAAACGCCAGCCGCGCCTCTTGATGCTCAGCCGCGACGAGCTGATGCGCCACGAAGCCGCCGGCATCACGACCGCCGCGTTTCCGAAGCTGCTGCGCCTGGGCGGCATCGACTGCGCGGTCGCCTATCTGCACGAGCCGGGCGACGCGAAGGACGGCGTCACGGTGACGGTGCCGATCTACGCCTTGAACCAGATCGACGAGGAGCGCTGCGCCTGGCTCGTCCCCGGGCTGCTGAAGGAAAGAGTGCTTGCGATGGTCAAGACATTGCAGCCGCGGGCCCGCTCGCGCCTCGTGCCGCTGCCGGAGTTTGCCGAAGGGTTCGCGCGCGACGCCGCTTTCGCCCACGGCGACCTGATCGACGCGCTGCGCAACGCCGTTCGCGCGCGCACCGGCATCGATGTCCAGCGCAACGACTTCAAGCAGGAGCAATTGCCGCCTCACCTGTGCATGAACTTTCGGGTCGCGGGCGAAGACGGGCGCCAGCTCGGCATGGGGCGCAACCTCGCCGCGTTGAAAGCCGAACTCGGCGCCCAGGCGCGGTCTGCGTTTCAGGCGCTCGCGAGTCTCGATTTCGCAAGCGCGCCGGTCACGCGGCTGGTTGGCGAACCCGGCGCGCCGCCCGAGGAGCCTGGGCGCAACGCGCCGCGCGGCGTGAGCCGACAGCCCGCCGCCGTCTCGCCGCAGGCAGCCGGAAACGCGCAGCACTACACCGCGTGGACCTTCGGCGAGCTGCCCGAGCTCATGGAGATTTCGCGCGCGAACCGGACGCTGATCGGCTTTCCGGCGCTGATCGACTGCGGCGCGCACGTCGAGATCGAGGTCTTCGACGAGCCGCAGGCCGCCGCCGCCAAGCACCGCGCCGGACTGCGCCGCCTCGTCGCGCTGCAGATCCGCGACGCGCTGCGCTATCTGGAGAAGAACGTTCCCGACCAGCAGGCGATGGCGGCGGCTTTCATGAATCTCGGTACGGCCGAAGAGCTGCGCACTCAGATCATCGACGTCGCGCTCGACCGCGCGGTCCTCGCCGATCCGCTGCCAATCGATGCGCAGACCTTTCAGCGCCGCATCGACGATGGGCGCGCGCGGCTGACCTTGATCGCAAATGAAGTCGCGCGCGCCGTCGGCGCGGTGCTGGCCGAGTACGCCACCGCAATGCGCAAGCTGCGCGACGCGCGACCGCCGAAGGGCGTGGCCGACGATGTGCAGGCGCAGCTCGCGCGGCTGTGCCACAAGCGCTTCGTGGCCGAGACGCCGTGGCCGCAGATCGCGCACCTGCCGCGCTACCTGAAGGCCGTGACGCTGCGGCTGGACAAATTGCGCGCCGATCCCGGGCGCGATGCGCAGCGCCTGGCCGAGCTGCGCCCGCTCGAGCAGCGCTACTGGCGCGTGCTCGCCGAGCGCAAGGGCGCGCCCGACGCACGGCTCGACGAGTTCCGCTGGCTGCTCGAGGAATTGCGCGTGAGCCTCTTCGCGCAGGAACTGCGCACGCCGCAGCCGGTCAGCGTCAAGCGGCTCGAGAAGGCGTGGGCGCAGCTTTCGCGCTGAGCTTCGGGCGGCACGCGGCGAGGGGTGCCCGGTACAATCGCCCACCTTCGGGGTGTAGCGCAGCCTGGTAGCGCAACTGGTTTGGGACCAGTAGGTCGCGAGTTCGAATCCCGCCACCCCGACCACCTTCGTCGTGCCGGCACAGCGGCCGTCCGTTCGCTGCAACAGCCGGCTTGCCAATCTCTTCGTCGGGTCCGATGCGCGTCTCGCCCCTGCCACCCGCTCCGCTGCGCTCACCGCCTGCAGCGGGCGCGCCCGAACTGTCGGTCGTCGTGCCCGTGTACAACGAGGCGCCGGTGATCGGCGACTTTCATCGCCGCCTGATCGCCGCGCTCGACGCGCTGCCCGTGTCGTCCGAAGTGGTCTACGTGAACGACGGCAGCAGCGACGGTTCGATCGATTTGCTGCGCGGCTTCGCGCTGTCCGACGCGCGCGTCGTCGTGCTCGACTTCAGCCGCAACTTCGGCAAGGAGATCGCGATGACGGCCGGGCTCGATCACGCCGCGGGCGACGCGGTGATCGTGATCGACTCCGACTTGCAGGACCCGCCCGAACTGATCGCAGACATGCTGCGCGAATGGCGTGCCGGTGCCGACGTCGTGATGATGCGGCGTGCGAGCCGGGAGGGCGAGAGCTGGCTGAAGAAGGCGAGCGCGCGCTGGTTCTACCGCCTCATCGGTTCGATCGGCGAGCAGCCGATTCCGGCCGACGTGGGTGACTTTCGGCTTCTGAGCCGGCGCGCGGTCGAGGCGCTGCAGGCTTGCCCCGAACGCACGCGCTTCATGAAGGGCCTCTTCGCCTGGGTCGGGTTTCGGCAGACGACGATCGACTACGAGCGCGACGCGCGTTTTGCCGGCGTCACGAAGTGGAACTACTGGCGGCTGTGGAACCTGGCGATCGAAGGCATCACGTCGTTTTCGAGCCTTCCGCTCAAGCTCGCGAGCTATGTCGGCCTGGCGGCCGCCGTGTTCGCGTTCGCCTTCGCGATCGAGATCTTCGCCAAGGCGCTGATCTACGGCAACCCGGTCGCCGGCTATCCGTCGCTGATGGTGACGGTGCTCTTTCTCGGCGGCGTTCAGCTGATCGCGCTCGGCATCATCGGCGAGTACCTCGCGCGCATGTTCGTCGAGGTCAAGGGCCGGCCGCTCTATCTGCTCAGCGGCGTCTACCGCCAACCGGCAGGCGAGTCGCCGCCGCCCGAAGCGCTGCCCGCGGATGAACGGGCAGTGCACGCACGCGTGAACCGGATCGGCGCAGCGCCCGACGCATGAAGCCGGGCCGCTTGCTGCTGGGCGTGCTCGTCGTCGTCGTGCTCGCGCGGCTCGCGAGCCTGCCGCTGTATCCGCTCACCGACACGACCGAAGCGCGCTATGGCGAGATCGGCCGCAAGATGCTCGAGACGGGCAACTGGATCACGCCGCAGTGGGACTACGGCGTGCCGTTCTGGGGCAAGCCGCCGCTGTCGTTCTGGGCCAGCGCAGCGACGATGGCGGTGTTCGGCGTCAACGAATTCGGCGCCCGCATCGCGACGCTGATCGCCGCGCTCGCGACGGCGGCGCTGTTCTGGCGCTGGCCGCACGCGTCCGCGCCGCGCGGCGCTGCGGCGATGGCGTCGGCGCTCGTCCTGCTCTCATCGGTGCTCGGCTTCCTGATCGCCGGCGCGGTCGCGACCGACGTCTTCATGACCTTCGGCATGGCGCTATCGATGATCGCGTTCTGGAACGCCATCTCGCGCGACCGGCCGGGCGGGGCCGACCGCTGGTGGTTCTTCGTCGGCCTCGCGATCGGCCTGCTCGCGAAGGGGCCGGTCGCCGTCGTGATGACCGGCATCGCGCTCTTCGCATGGCTGCTGTGGACGCGCGATTGGCGCCGACTGTGGCGGGCTATGCCGTGGCTGCGCGGCATCGTGCTCACGCTCGCGCTTGCCGCGCCGTGGTACCTCGCCGCCGAACACGCGACGCCGGGCTTCCTGCACTACTTCATCATCGGCGAGCACTGGCAGCGCTTCACGCAGCCGGGCTGGACGGGCGACCTCTACGGCGGCGGCCACGAGCGGCCGCGCGGCGCGATCTGGCTTTATGCCTTCGGCTCGGCGCTGCCGTGGTCGATCGTCGCCCTCGCGCTGCTGCGGCGCAAGCCGGTGTCGGCGCAGGCGCGCCGGCCGTCGCCCGATCCGCAGATCGCCTACCTGCTTTGCTGGGTGCTCGCGCCGCTCGTCCTCTTCACGCTCGCGCGCAACATCCTCGAAGCCTACGCGCTGCCCGCGCTGCCGGCGTTCGCGCTGATCACGGCCAGGCTCTTCATGGAACGCGAACCGAACGGCGCGGCGAGCCGGGTCTGGCTGCTTGGCCTCATCATGCCGGTTGTCGTCGCCGGCCTGATCGCGTCCGGCAGTGACCGCTTCAGCGATGCCCGCTCGCAGCGCAAGTTGCTTGCGCCGCTGCGTGATTCCAGCGTGCCTATGGTCTACCTGTACGAACGGCCGTTCTCGGGGCAGTTCTATTCCGGCGGGCGCGCGCTGCAGGTGAAGGAACCGGCCGAGATCGAACAGTGGCTTGCGACCGACAAGCCGGCGATCCTGCTCCTGCCGCAAGGCCGCTTCGATGCGCTCGGGCTCGCCGCGGATCCGCGCTGGATCGACGCCGGCCGCCACGAAGGCTATGTCATGCTCGAGCATCGCGCGGCGCGATGACGGCGCGCGACGCCGCGTAAACTCGCGGCGCGATCCGGCTGCCCGTAGCTCAACTGGATAGAGCACCAGCCTTCTAAGCTGGGGGTCGGGGGTTCGAGTCCCTCCGGGCAGGCCACCCGATCGTCCCGGACGATCCCGCAAGATTCGCGATGGCCCGGAAATCCGCAGGCGACGAGCATTCGAAGGCCTTGGACGCTTCGGCTGCAGTCGC
>CAZVNC010000251.1:0-4498 GCA_964628305.1 uncultured Ideonella sp. | reverse complement strand
GTCGGCGCGCGCCTGAACTGGCTGCTGTCGCACGGCAAGGGCAAGACCTGGGGCGGCGCCTCGCCCAAGGCGTGGGGCGGCCAGAAGTTCGTCCAGGTCGACATCTCGCCGCAGGAGGCGGACAGCAACGTCCGCATCGACGCGCCGGTCGTTGGCGACATCGGCTCGTGCCTGGCGGCGATGCTCGCCGCGATGGGATCGAACTGGCCGCAGCCGCCCGCCGACTGGCTCGCCGCCATCGAAGACGAAGAACGTCGCGAAGATGGCGGAGTCGCTGGCGAAGGACCCGTCGCCGATGAACTACCACAGCGCGCTCAACGTCGTCCGCGACATCGTGCGCGCCAACCCGGACGCGTTCCTCGTCAACGAGGGCGCGAACGCGCTCGACTTCACGCGCAGCATCGTCGACATGTACAAGCCGCGCAAGCGGCTCGACGTGGGCACGTGGGGCGTCATGGGCATCGGCATGGGCTACGCGGTCGCGGCCGCCGTGGTCGGCGGCGGGCAGGTGATCGCGGTCGAGGGCGACAGCGCGTTCGGCTTCTCCGGCATGGAAGTGGAGACGATCTGCCGCTACAACCTGCCGGTGTGCGTGGTGATCCTCAACAACAACGGCGTCTACCGCGGCGACGAGAAGAACCCGACCGGCGGGCCCGATCCGTCGCCGCTGGTGTTCGTCAAGGGCGCGCGCTACGAGAAGCTGATGGAGGCCTTCGGCGGCGTCGGCGTGATGGCGACGACGCCGGCCGAGCTGCGCGCCGCGATGGAGGAAGCCCTCCGCACGCGTCGCCCGACGCTGACCAACGCCGTCATCGACGAGCGCGCGGGCACGGAGAGCGGCCGCATCACGAGCCTCAATCCGGCCGCGAAGAAGAAGGCGTGACGGGCGCCCGGATCCGGCGCCGCGCCACCGAACTGACGCAATGGCATAGGGGAACGTAATGGGCAAGGCATTGGACGGTGTGCGCATCCTCGACTTCACGCACGTGCAGTCGGGACCGACCTGCACGCAGCTCCTCGCCTGGTTCGGCGCCGACGTGATCAAGGTCGAGCGCGCGGGCGAGGGGGACATCACGCGCGGGCAGCTGCGCGACATCCCGGACGTGGACAGCCTCTACTTCACGATGCTGAACCACAACAAGCGCTCGATCACCGTCAACACCAAGGACCCGAAGGGCAAGGAAGTGGTGGACCGGCTGATCAAGACCTGCGATGTGCTGGTCGAGAACTTCGCGCCCGGCGCGCTTGACCGGATGGGCTTCACCTGGGAGCACATCCACGCGCTCAACCCGCGCATGATCGTCGCCTCCGTCAAGGGCTTCGGCCCCGGCAAGTACGAAGACTGCAAGGTCTACGAGAACGTCGCCCAGTGCGCCGGCGGCGCAGCGTCCACGACCGGCTTCGACGACGGCCCGCCGCTCGTCACCGGCGCGCAGATCGGCGACTCGGGCACCGGGCTGCACCTCGCACTCGGCATCGTCGCCGCGCTCTACCAGCGCAACGCGACTGGCCGCGGCCAGAAGGTGCTCGCGCCGATGCAGGACTCGGTGCTCAACCTGTGCCGCGTCAAGCTGCGCGACCAGCAGCGGCTCGAGCGGACTGCAACGCTGCACGAATATCCGCAGTATCCGTACGGCCACTTCGGCGACACCGTGCCGCGCGCCGGAAATGCGTCGGGCGGCGGCCAGCCGGGCTGGATCCTGAAGTGCAAGGGTTTCGAGACCGATCCGAACGCCTACATCTACTTCATCACGCAGGCCGCCGTCTGGCCCGCGATCTGCAAGGTGATCGGCGAGGAGGGGTGGATCACCGATCCCGAATACGCGAAGCCGTCCGCGCGCCTGAAGCACCTGAAGCCGATCTTCGCGCGGATCGAAGAGTGGACGATGACGAAGACCAAGTTCGAGGCGATGACGATCCTGAACGAGTTCGACATTCCCTGCGGGCCGATCCTGTCGATGAAGGAGATCGCGGCCGACGAAGGCTTGCGCGCAACCGGCACGATCGTCGAGGTCGAACACCCGACGCGCGGCACCTACCTGAGTGTCGGCAACCCGATCAAGCTGTCGGACAGCGAAACCGTCGTCGAACGCTCACCGCTGTTGGGCGAGCACACCGACGAGGTGATGGTCCAACTCGGCTATTCGGCCGCAGAGATTGCCGCGCTGCGCGCCGCCAGCGTGATCTGAGCCGGTGAGCGAATCCGGCGCGCCGACTGAACTCAAAGTTCGACGATGACGACGAAGGAGACCACGATCGCAGCGCGCGTGCAGGCGCCGGCGGAGGGAAGCGGCTTGCGACCGGCGGCGCAGTTGGCGCAACCGGAGGGCGCTCAGGCAGTGACGCGCGAGCGCAAGCGCGAAGCGCCCAGGGGCCGCCGCCCAAGCGTCGAAGCGCTTGCCGCAGTGCGCGAAGTGCTGGCTACGGCGCCGCGCCGGCGCGACATGCTGATCGAATACCTGCACCTGCTGCAGGACCGGTTCGGCCACTTGTCGGCGGATCATCTGGCAGCGCTCGCGCAAGAGATGCGTCTCGCGCAGTCCGAGGTCTACGAGGTTGCGACCTTCTATCACCACTTTGATGTCGTTCGAGAGGGCGACACCGCGCCGCCCGCGCTGACGGTGCGCGTCTGCGACAGCCTGTCCTGTGCCATGCACGGCGCGCAGGATTTGCTCGCACGCCTGCCGGCGGCGCTCGGTGCCGAGGTGCGGGTGATCGCCGCACCGTGCATCGGCCGCTGCGAGCAGGCGCCGGCGGTTGTCGTCGGCCAGCATCCGATTGCGAACGCGACTGTCGAACGCGTACAGGAGGCCGTCGCAGCCGGCCAGACGACGCGCCCTGCGCAGGCTTACATCGACCGCGACGCGTACGAGGCAGGCGGCGGCTATGCGCTACTCGCGTCGTGCGTTGACGGCGGGCACAGCGTCGACGACATCATCCAGGCGCTTTCCGAGTCGGGTCTACGCGGGCTGGGTGGTGCGGGCTTCTCGGCCGGGCGCAAGTGGAGCATCGTGCGCGGCGAGCCTGCGCCGCGCCTGCTGGCGATCAACATCGACGAGGGCGAACCCGGCACGTTCAAGGACCGGCACTACCTGGAGACCGACCCGCACCGCTTCCTGGAAGGCATGCTGATTGCGGCGTGGGCGGTCGACGCCGCGGCGATCTACATTTATCTGCGCGACGAGTACCACGGCTGCCGCGCGATCCTGGAGCGCGAGTTGGCGAAGATTCGCGAGCATCCGCCGACCGCCTGCCTGCCCGAGATCCATCTGCGGCGTGGCGCCGGGGCGTACATCTGCGGCGAAGAGTCGGCGATGATCGAATCGATCGAGGGCAAGCGCGGCATGCCGCGCCTGCGGCCGCCCTATGTCGCGCAGGTGGGCCTGTTCGGCCGGCCGACGCTCGAGCACAACCTCGAGACACTGTACTGGGTGCGTGAGGTCGTCGAGAAGGGCGCCGCGTGGTTCGCGTCGCACGGCCGGCACGGCCGCAAGGGCTTGCGATCGTTCTCGGTTTCGGGCCGGGTCAAAGTCCCGGGCGTCAAGCTCGCGCCGGCCGGTATCACGATACGCGAACTGATCGCCGAATACTGCGGCGGCATGCAGGACGGCCACGCGTTCTACGCCTACCTGCCGGGCGGGGCGTCGGGCGGCATCCTTCCTGCGTCCATGGGCGACGTGCCGCTCGACTTCGACACGCTGCAGCCCCACGGCTGCTTCATCGGCTCGGCCGGCGTGATCGTGCTGTCCGATCGCGACCGCGCGATGGACGCGGCACGCAACATGATGCGCTTCTTCGCCCACGAATCGTGCGGCCAGTGCACGCCGTGTCGCAACGGCACGGCCAAGGCGTCGGCGCTGATCGAAGGGCCGAACTGGGATCTGCCCTTGCTTGCCGATCTGTCGCAGGTGATGCGCGACGCGTCGATCTGCGGCCTCGGCCAGGCGGCGCCCAATCCGGTCAATTGCGTCGTCAGGTACTTCGGGCACGAACTCGATTTGAAGGAGGGTTCGTGAACGCTCGTGCGCATCGGCAGGCGGCGCCCGATGCGCCCGCAATCCGTTTCACGCTCGACGGCCGCGAGGTGCAGGCGCGCAGCGGTGAGTTGCTGATCGAAGTCGCCGATCGCGAAGGGGTCGCGATCCCGCGCCTGTGCTACAAGCCGGGGCTCGCCGAAGCCGGCAACTGCCGGGCCTGCGTCGTCGAGATCGCCGGTGAGCGCGTGCTCGCGCCGGCCTGCTGCCGCACCGCGAGCAGCGGGATGCAGGTGACCACCGACAGCGAGCGCGCACGCAAGTCGCAGCGGCTCGTGCTCGAACTGCTGCAGGCCGACATGCCGGCGCGGGCATACACGCGCAACAACGAACTCGATGTCTGGGCCGCAAGGCTCGCCGTCGGCAAGCCGCGCTTCGCGTCGCGCGTGCAGCCGCCGCCCGATCTGTCGCATCCGGCGATGGCCGTCCATCTGGACGCCTGCATCCAGTGCACGCGCTGCCTG
>CAZVNC010000250.1:0-4501 GCA_964628305.1 uncultured Ideonella sp. | reverse complement strand
AGACGATACCGGTGCAACTCGATCTCGACCGCATGACGGGGCGCTTCTACGGCGAGTTCGTGTGGGAGAACTCGTGGGAAGGCCAGTGGCACCGGCATCACTATGGCGTGCACGACGAGCCGGTGTGCTGGACCCAGATCGGCTACGCCTGCGGCTACGCGTCGGCGTTCATGGGGACGCCGATCCTGTTCAAGGAGGTCGAGTGCGCCGGCATGGGCAACCCGAACTGCCGCATCATCGGCCGCCCAGCGCAGGAATGGGACGACGCCGCCGACCATCTGCGCTACTTCACGCCCGAGTCGATCGCCGACCAGTTGATCGAACTGCAGACGCAAGTCGTCCAACTGCGATCGACGATCTGCGACAAGGCCAATCTTCCGGGCGACATGATCGGCAATTCGCCGGGCTTTCGGGCCGCGTTCGACCTGCTGCGCAAGGCCGCGAACAGCCAGATCACGGTGTTGCTGCTGGGTGAGACGGGCGTCGGCAAGGAGCTCGTCGCGCGCGCGCTGCACGCGATGGGCACGCGCCGCGACCGTCCCTTCGTCGCCGTCAACTGCGCGGCGATCCCGATCGAACTCGTCGAGTCAGAGCTGTTCGGCGTCGAGCGCGGCGCCTACACCGGCGCGCAGGTCGCGCGCGAGGGGCGCTTCGAGCGCGCCGACAGCGGCACGCTCTTTCTCGACGAGGTCGGCGACCTGCCGTTCGCCGCGCAGAGCAAGCTGTTGCGCGTGCTGCAGGAGGGCGAGATCGAGCGCGTCGGAGATCACCGCACGCGCCGCGTCGATGTTCGCATCGTCGCCGCGACGAACGCCGAACTGCAGCAGCGCGTGAAGGACGGCCACTTTCGGGCCGATCTCTACTACCGGCTCAATCCTTTCCAGATCCGCATTCCGCCACTGCGCGAGCGGATGGAAGACATCTCGCTGCTCGCCAAGCGCTTCCTGGAAAAGCACAGCGCGATCCACGCCAAGAAGCTGCGCGGCTTCACCGACAAGGCCAAGCGCGCCCTTCTGAGCTACGCCTGGCCGGGCAACATCCGCGAACTGCAGAACATGGTCGAGCGCGGCGTGATCCTGGCCCAGAGCGGCACCCGCGTCGAGGTCGATCAGCTCTTCACCTCGCCGGTGCTCGGGCTTCCCGACAGCGAGTTCAGGCTCGGCCTCGACGGCAGTCTGGACGACCAGCCCTGGGAGGCCGGCAAAGAGCTGTGCGAGGCCGTCCTGAACGGCGTGGTGACGCTCGGCCAGATCGAGGCGATGCTGATCGAGAGCGCGGTCGACAAGGCGCACGGCAACCTCTCGGCCGCGTCGCGCATGCTCGGCCTGACACGCCCGCAACTGGCGTATCGGCTCAAGCAGTTGCATGAGCCGGTGGCGGCGCCATGATCGCCGAGAACACGCCAAACCGGTGATTGTTCATGCGGCCGTGATTCGGCTACGGACTCGCAGCGCTACGCGCTGATCTACAGTCGCGCAGCCCAGGGCAAATCACCGGACACCACCGATGGCGAAGTTTCTCAATACGAGCGGAACGAACTATCACCTCGAAGAGTTGATCAAGGGCGCGCGTGATCGCCTGATTCTCATCAGCCCGTTCCTGAAGCTGAACGACCGCATGAAGGAATTGCTCGCCGACAAGGACAGGCTGAAGATCGATGTCCGGATCGTGTATGGAAAAAGCGAGCTTGCGCCGGCCGAAATTGACTGGTTGAAGGGTCTCACCTTCGTACGAACTTCGTTTTGCAAGAACCTTCACGCGAAGTGCTACCTGAGCGAAGAGGCGTGCATCGTGACCAGCCTGAACCTGTACGAGTTCTCGATGGTGAACAACAACGAAATGGGGATACTGATCGAGCGCGGGCAGGACGCCGAGCTTTACCGCGACGCCTATGACGAAGCCCAACGCATCATTCGAATCAGCGAAGAGGTGCGCATCTCGCTCGAGCGTGTGGAGCCAGGCAAGGTTTCCGTCAGATCGACGGGCTCGGAACAAGGCAAGACCGACACTCATGCGTCAAGCGTGGCAGTGAGTGTTCCGGCGTCGAAGGAGTACGAAAAGCTGACGAGCGCCAAGCTGGCGGCGCGACTCGGCGTGACCACGAAGGAACTCCTGGACCGATTTGTGGCAGCAGGAATTCTCGAGCTCAAGAATGATCGTCACTACGTCGCGCCGCCCGGCAAGAGCGCTGGCGTGGAATGGCGGCCCGGCCAAGGTGGCGGTTATCTGCTCTGGCCCGCAGACCTGACGCTCCCTGTGCTGTAGCGTCGATTCGGCAGCACGGCAATAGAAAGACTCGTACGGAGTGACTTGTGCCGTTGAACTTGCCTTCGCAGGCCAGGGAATTCCTATCCCACTGCCACGTGATGACGCTTGCGACGCAGGGGGATGCCGGCCCATGGGCGGCGGCGGTGTTCTACGCGATGCAGGCTGACGATCTGATCTTTCTGTCGTCACCGAAGACCCGGCACTGCACCGACCTCGCGCATGATGCGCGCTGCGCGGCGACTATCCAGTCGCAGCCCGAGGACTGGCGCTCGATTCAAGGCGTCCAGATCGAGGGCAGGGTCGACGAACTGCACGGCGCGGCGCTCGACCCGGCGCGCGACGCCTACGCCGAGCGCTTCCCGTTTGTGCGGCCCGCGGGCGCGCCCGCCGCCATCGTTGCCGCGCTCGCGCGCGTGCGTTGGTACCGGCTGCGCATCGCGCGACTCTGGTTCATAGACAACGCGCGCGGCTTCGGCGATCGCCGGCGGTTCGACGCATGAAGTCCGCTCGGGCGCGCTTGGACCGCGTCAGCCGCCGTTGTCCCTCTGGCGCGCGACCAGTTGCAGCATCGTTGCCAGCGTGATCGAGCTGAAGGTGGCCTTGGCGATCTGGTCGATCTCGCCGAGGACGACGTCGAGCGCGCGATCGACGGCGGTCGGCGCGTGCGACTCGCTGCGCGCCGAGGCGGGTGTCGCCAGGTCCTCGAACAACTGGATGACGTCCATCAGCGTCAGGCGCCGCGCATTGGCCGCGAAGCGATAGCCGCCGCCGACGCCGCGCACCGACTCGACGATATCGGCGCGCACCAGTTCGGCGAGCACCTTCGCCAGGTGATGCGACGAGATGCCGTACTTGTCGGCTATCTCGGAAGCCGGAATGTGGCGGTTCGGGTCGGCGGCGAACTCGATCACGCTGTACAGCGCGAGCATGGTGTTGACCTGCAGCTTCATCGCGCGCGCACGTCGTTCGCGCCCGGGTTCGGCGCGATCTCCATCTCGAGCGGGATCAGCGCGCCGGCCATCATCCCCTGGCTGCGAAAGAACGACAGGATCAGCGTGTTCTCGCGCGACAGCAGGGTGCGCAACTGGCGCACGCCGGCGCGGCGGAACTTCGTGCTCATCGCTTCGAGCAGCAGGGTGCCGATGCCGCGCTGGCGGGCCTGCGGGTCGACGTCGATCGCGAACACCCAGCCGCAAGGCGGCGAGCCGAACTCCCAGTCGCGCACTTCGCCGATCATGAAGCCGACGACGCGGTCGTTCGCGACGGCGACCAGAAAGTGGCGCTGGTCGCCGCCGACCGAGATGCCGTAGCGCCGGTAGATGCGCTGCCAGTAGCCGCGCTTCTCGATCCCGGTAACCTTGGCGTCGAGCGCGACCACCTCCTCGAGATCGGTACGGCGCACCGCGCGCACTTCGATCGCATTCAGCGATCCGACGTCGGCCGCGGCCCGTGTCGGGCGCCGCCGTGCAGGCTCGGTGGTGGGGGGAGGGGATTCGGGTTTCGGCAAAAGCTTGGTCCAGATCAAACTGATACCAGTATTCTGGTACCAGAATAGAATTTCCGGGCGGATTCTAGCTCGGCACTGTCCGCGTTGACCAGATCGGCAAGGCGCGTCAAAGCAAAGGAAGCGTGATGAAACCCACCCTTCAGGCCGACTGCGAAGGCACACTCCGCTTCGAGGGGACGCGTGGACGGGCCATCGGCCGGGCCGCGGGGTTCGACACCAAAGGCCGCGATCGATGAAAGCTGCGACGACTGTCAAGCGCGTTCCGACCTACTGCTATCAGTGCGTCGCCGGGCCGGACCTGCTGACGGTCAAGGTCGAGGACGGCGTCGCGACCGAGGTCGCGCCCAATTTCTGCGCCGAGAATGTCCACCCCGGCGGCGGCAAGGTCTGCGTCAAGGCCTACGGCCTGGTGCAAAAGACCTACAACCCGAACCGGGTGCTCGCGCCGATGAAGCGCACGAACCCGAAGAAGGGCCGCAACGAGGATCCAGGCTTCGTCGAGATCAGCTGGGACGAGGCGATGTCGGCGATCGCCGACAAGCTGAACGCGATCCGTGCCGAAGGCCTGCTCGACGCGTCGGGCTATCCGCGCGTCGCGGCGAGCTTCGGCGGCGGCGGCACGCCGCAGTTCTACATGGGCACCTTCCCCGCCTTCCTCGCCGCCTGGGGTGCGGTGGACATGGGCTTCGGCTCGGGCCAGGGCGTCAAGTGCTACCACTCCGAGCA
>CAZVNC010000249.1:0-4515 GCA_964628305.1 uncultured Ideonella sp. | reverse complement strand
CGAGTAGCCCGAGTAGCCGTGAAGCACATGCCCCGGCGTGTGCACCGCATCCTCGAACTTGCCGCCGACCGAGAGCGACAGATAGTCGGCGCCCAGTTGCGCCATGCGCAGGCCGATCAGCTTCGCGTCCTCGACGGTGTATCCACCGCGGATGAATTCGTCGGAGAGGTAGCGGATGCCGACCGGGAAGTCGCGCCCGACATGGCGGCGCACGCTCGCCATCACCCTGCCGATCATGCGCAGACGGTTCTCGAGCGACGTGCCGCCGTACTCGTCGGTGCGCGCGTTGACGCGTGACACGAACGACGCCAGCGTGTAGGCATGGGCGTTGTGCAGTTCGATGCCGTCGAAGCCTGCCTCGCGCGCGCGAGCGGCGGCCTCGCCGAACTGCTCGATGATGCGGTCGATCTCTTCGAGTGTCAGCATGTCGACCGTCTGCCGCCAGCCGGAGCGCGCGATCTTCAGGAAGTGGATGATCTGCGGCACGACCTTCGAGTCCGAGGCATCGTGCATCTTGCGCACCATGTCGCGCAGACCGGGGACGAACTTTTCGTCGCTGATGCGCAGCAGCGGCCCGGCGTTGCTGCCGTGGATCGCCATCGCCTCGACGACGATGAGCCCGACCTCGCCCTGCGCGTAGCGCACGTAACGGTCCGAGATCGCCTGGCTGACGAAGCCATCCTCGCCCGACAGCCGCGTGACCATCGCCGGCACCATCACCCGGTTGGGCACCTTCATGCCGTTGATCGTGATCGGTTCAAGAAGCTTCATCGCCGGTCCCCAGATCGTCGGAATGGTTCAATCTTAAACCAAACGATCTGTCATGCGCACACTGCATCGTGCCTGTTTGATCCACGTTAAAGAATCGCCGATTCGGCCATGGCGTACAGCGATCGTGCCGTTCGCGCGCCTTGATTGACAATCGCCCACATCCGGCTGCGGGCAGCGCCTCATAGTCCGAACGCCCGCGCGCGCGGCGCTCGGGTCAAGGCATCAATTCGCCGCCGGCGAGGACGATGCTCTGCCCCGTCACCGACGCCGCCGCCTCGCTGCACAGCCAGGCGATCGTCTCGCCGACTTCCTCGGGCGCGATCAATCGGCCTTGCGGGTTGTGGGCGACGAGGTTGGCCAGCGCCTCGTCGCGCGAGCGGCCCGTCTTCGACACGATGTTGTTCAGCGCGTCGCCGACGATGTCGGTGTCCGAATATCCCGGGCAGACCGCGTTGACCGTGATGCCCTTGCGCGCGGTCTCCATCGCAAGCGCGCGCGTGAAGCCGATCAGCGCGTGCTTGGCCGCGCAGTAGGCGGTGACGTAGGGCATGCCGGTCAGACCCGCGGTCGATGCGATGTTGACGACTCGCCCCCAGCCCGCGGCGAGCATTCCCGGCAGCACCGCGCGCGTCGCGTACACCGAGCCCATCAGGTCGACGTCGAGCACCTCGCGCCAGAGGCGGGTGTCGCTCTTCAGGAATGGCGCCGAAGGCGCGATCCCGGCGTTGTTGATGAGCAGATCGATCGGGCCGCGCGCGGCGGCGCAAGCGGCGATCGCGTCGGTGATCGAGCGCTCGTCGGCGATATCGGCAACCGCGAAACCGACCGTTGCGGCGTGCTCGCTCGCGATCCGCTGCGCGGTCGCATCAAGTGTCGACGCGGTGCGTCCGAGCAGCGAGACCTTCGCGCCGCGCGCGGCGAGCGCAGCAGCGATCGCGACGCCGAGGCCGCGTCCTCCGCCAGTGACGGCGGCGTGTTTGCCGGCGAGCGGCTGGTCAAGCTTCTGTGCTGCGGACATCGTGTCTCCTTGCTGGTGTTCGATTGAAGCTACGCCGCGTTCATGTTCGCCGGCGTCACAGCGGCTGGCCTATCGTCAGCGCGATCTCTCCGACTCCTTCGATCCGGCCGGCGAGCACATCGCCCGGCTGCACCGGCCCCACGCCTTCGGGCGTTCCGGTATAGATCAGATCGCCAGCGCGCAGCGGGTAGTAGGCCGACAGATTGGCGACGATCTCGGGCACGCTCCAGATCAGATCCTTGATGTCGGCGTTCTGCTTGATCTGGCCGTTGACGGTCAACTGGATGCTGCCCTTGGCGGGGTGGCCGATGACGCTGGCAGGCGCCAGCGTGCCGATCACGGCGGCGTGGTCGAAATCCTTGCCGAAGTCCCAGGGGCGGCCCTTGTCTCGCGCCTTGAACTGCAGGTCGCGCCGCGTCATGTCCAGGCCGCAGGCGTAGCCCCAGACGCACTCGAGCGCCGTCTCGGGCGTGACGCGCAACGCGGGCTTGCCGATCGCGATGACGAGTTCCATCTCGTGGTGGAAGTCGCTCGTACCCAGCGGATACGGCACGGTGGCGCCGCTCGCCACCAGATGCGCCGGGGTCTTGTTGAAGTAGAACGGCGGTTCGCGGTCGGGATCGAAACCCATCTCGCGCGCATGCGCCGCGTAGTTGCGGCCGACGCAGAAGATGCGGCTGACGGCGTACTGCTGGGCGCTGCCCTGTATCGGAACGGCGGCCTGGGGGGTGGGGGGGAAGATATAGCTGCTCATGCTGTGTGATCGGATGTCAATTGCTGTCGGCGCGCCGCGGACCAGCGCGTTGAATCAGAAGTCTTCGTAGATCCCGAGTGCGCGCTGCATCGGCGCATCATCGATGTGGAACAGGTAGGCGTCCTTGCCCTGCGCGCGGTGCGTTACCTGCGCATGCGTCGGCACTGCCACGGTATCCCCTTGCGACCACGCGAGCGCCACGCCGTCGATCAGCGACTCGCCTTGCCCCTCGACGACGTGGATCACGCCCGACGCCGAGCGCCGGCGCGGCGAGCAGTCATGCCCCGCGCGCAGTAGCTGCGCCGAGAAGCCGAGTGTTGGCACGCAGGATCGGCCGGTCTCGGGGTTGACGTAGGCCAGTTGCACCGCCTCGCCCCGGGGCGTGACGGCCGCGAGCGCACCCAGCGCCTCGCGCACATCGCACCACGGATAGCGGATCTGCGGGTACTCGGCGCGCCGCGCCTGCGCGAGCGATGCATAGGGCAGCAAGCCGGCGCGGCGGTAGTGGGTTTGCGAGGCGTCGGGCGCATCGCCGGTCAATTGACGCGGCCCCTCGATGGCGTAGGACGCTTCCATCGCATAGATCATCGGCAGGTCGAGCGCGTCGAGCCAGATCACCGGCTCGGCGCCCTCGTGCCCGTGCTCGTGCCAGTTGAGCGCAGGGGTGAGGATCAGGTCGCCCTGGTCCATAGGGCACTTCTCTCCATTCACCGTCGTGTAGCCGCCGCGGCCCTCGATGACGAAGCGCACTGCGGTCGGCGTGTGGCGATGATTCGGCGCCACCTCGCCGGGCAGGATCAGCTGCAGCCCGACGTAGATCGTCGGCGTCGCGACCAGCTTGTCGAGGCCGTGGCCGGGGTTGCACAGCACCAGCACGCGGCGCTCGGCCTTCTCGATCGGCGTCAGCTCGCCGGCACGCAGCAGGTGTGCGCGCAGGTCGCGGTAGTGCCACGCAAAGGGCAGGGTGCGGCGTGCGGGCAGGTCGCGCGGCAGCAGACCACGCAGTTGCGGCCACAGC
Organism: uncultured Ideonella sp.; assembly: GCA_964628305.1. Lineage (GTDB taxonomy): Bacteria > Pseudomonadota > Gammaproteobacteria > Burkholderiales > Burkholderiaceae_C > CAIKUF01. Next base: position 954 of record CAZVNC010000249.1, on the reverse strand, counting down.
GGCGCGACCGAGAGCGCGTGGATTGCCCGCACGTACTCGGCAGGCAGATCCTCGAGGCGGCCCAGCGCGTCGGAATGGCCGAACGCATTGACGATCTCGGTCGGGTTCATCGCGTGGTTGCTCCTAAAGGATGGGGCCTGTGCCTCGGTGGGGTGCAGCGCAGTAGGCGTCAGGTGCGGCGCGCGCTGCGCAGCGTCGTGCGCAAGCGCCCGAGCAGTTCGTCGAGCGCCTTCAGGTCGTCGCGGTCGAACTCGAGCATCAGCTCGGCGAGCCAGGCGTTGTGCGCCGGTAGCATCTTCTCGATGGCGCGCCGGCCGGCGGCGGTGAGATACACGCGCTGCACGCGCGCGTCCTGCTCGTCGCGCCGGCGCTCGACCAGGCGCTCGACCTCGAGCCGCCCGATGGCGTCGGTCATGTTGCCCTTCGTCACCATCAGGCGCTCGGACAACTGGCTCATCGTCAGCCCCTCGGGCGGCCGCGCGATCTGCGCCAGGACGTCGAAGCGCGCGAGCGTGCTGCCGAAGTCACTGCGCAGCCGGCTGCGCAACTCGGCCTCGACGATGTTGTAGCAGGCGAGCAGGCGCAGCCACAGCCGGGTCTCGGCGGCAGGCGCATCGGGCTGGCTGGCGGCGCTGCCAACTTCGCGCGCGCGCTTGCGCGCCGGGCTAGCGGTCGGCATCTCGGCTGCTCCATCGTGGGCACGTTGCATGGTCCGGCGCGCGGCGGCGGGCGCCGAAAGCCTTGCGACCCTGCGAGCTGCGCGGCTAGGCGTCCTGCGTTCTTGACGAGTGAGTAGTTTAAGCTTAAAGTTTATTCGTTGCAAGAGGAGAGTCGCATGTGGCGTCCGCCCCAGAAGATCAAGTGGAAGGCCAAGCCGGGGGCCTGGCCGAGCCGCGAGCAGGCGAAGGATTCGCGCCTGTTCAGCCCGGTGAGGCTCGGGCCCCTGACGCTCGC
>CAZVNC010000248.1:0-4517 GCA_964628305.1 uncultured Ideonella sp. | reverse complement strand
CCTCTACGTCCCGAACGTAGCGCTCTACCAGGCTAAGCTACACCCCGATGAAAATGGGCCCGCTGGGCCCTTCTGCGCGCGGCGCCGTGGCGCCTCGCGGGCCGGACGTTCAGGATGAACGCTCGACCGATCGAACGCACAATTCTAGCAGAGCCTCCCGGGCCGGCGAGGGCGGAAGCGCGGTCACGCACTTGCGCGCGACGTCGGCCTCGGCGCGCGCCGCGTCGCGCGTTGCCTCGAGTGCGCCGGTCTTGCGCACGATCTCGACGATCTCCGGCAAGCGGGCGACTTCGCCCTGCTCGATCGCATGCCGGATCAGCGCGCGCTCGGCGGGTTCGCTGCGCGCCATGGCCAGCAGCAGCGGCAAGGTCGGCTTGCCTTCACGCAGGTCGTCGCCGACGTTCTTGCCGAGCTGCGTCGTCGCGCCTTCGTAGTCGAGCAGGTCGTCCACCAGCTGAAACGCAGTGCCCAGCGAGCGGCCGTAGCTTGCGCAGGCATCCTCGATCGCGGGCGGCGCATCCGCGAGCACCGCACCGAGACGCGCGCTCGCCTCGAACAGTTTCGCCGTCTTGAAGCGGATCACCCGCAGATAGGCGTCGACCGCGAGGTCGGGATCATGCATGTTCATCAACTGCATGACCTCGCCTTCGGCGATCACGTTCGTCGCGTCGGCCAGCACGTCGAGCACGCGCATCCGGTTCACCGAGACCATCATCTGGAAGGCGCGCGAATACAGGAAGTCGCCCACCAGCACGCTGGCCGCGTTGCCGAACAAGGCGTTGGCCGTTTCGCGTCCGCGCCGCAGGCCGGACTCGTCGACAACGTCGTCGTGAAGCAGCGTGGCCGTGTGGATGAACTCGACGATCGCGGCAAGCTCGAGGCGCTCCGGACCCTCGAAGCCGAGCGCTCCGGCGAACAGCAGGACCAGGCGCGGCCGGATCCGCTTGCCCCCGGCCCCGATGATGTAGGCCGAAATCTGGTTCACGAGCGCGACGTCAGACACCAGGCGGGCGCAGATGATGGCATCGACCTGGTTCATTTCCGCAGCCATGGGCAGCGTCGCCTCAGGCGCTGCGGTCGTGAGGGGCGAGGTCAGTGTATGCAATGGAGTCCCTGTAAGGTCCGAGGAATTATAGGAACGTGCAGCGCGATGCCGGCCGCGCTCGCGCTGCCGCGGGCGGCTTCATAGCGCGCAACGCGGGTGTGGGTCGGGAGCACAGGTCCGCCGCGAGCGGCGTGCTAGAATTACAGGCTCTGCGTCTCGCGCAGGGCACCGTTGTCGGCGCTCCCTCGTGATGGGAGCCTGAGCGACAACGCCAATCCACTCGAAGGGGCTTACATGTACGCGGTCATAAGAACCGGTGGCAAGCAATACAAGGTTGCTGCCGGCGAGAAGATCAAGATAGAACAGATTGCTGCGGACGTTGGCCAGGAAATCGTGATCGACCAGGTGCTCGCCGTCGGCGAGGGCGCAGAACTGCAGGTCGGAACACCCCTGGTTGCCGGCGCCAGCGTCAGGGCCACCGTGCTCGCGCAAGGGCGGCACGACAAGGTGCGCATCTTCAAGATGCGCCGCCGCAAGCACTACCAGAAGCGGCAGGGTCACCGCCAGAATTTCACCGAGATCGAGATCAGCGCGGTCAGCGCCTGATCCGGCAAAGGAGCACAGACATGGCACAGAAAAAGGGCGGCGGATCGACGCGCAACGGGCGCGACTCGAATCCCAAGATGCTCGGCGTGAAGGTGTATGGCGGGCAGGTCGTCTCGGCCGGTTCGATCATCGTCCGCCAGCGCGGCACGCAGTTTCACGCAGGCACCAACGTCGACATGGGTCGCGACCACACCTTGTTCGCGCTCGTCGATGGCAAGGTCGACTTCGCGGTCAAGGGTTCCTTGAACCGCCGCACGGTGTCCGTCACGGCGCTCTGACGGCCGCGACGCGGCTGCTCTCGCCTTCGGCATGCGCACCGAAGCCCCGGCTCGCCGGGGCTTCGGTGTTTCAGCCCCGAGGTGTGCCGGCGGTCGCAAGTAGCATCGCGCAGGCGAACTCCAGAATGAAATTCGTCGACGAAGCCACGATCGACATTGCCGCCGGCGCTGGCGGCAGCGGCTGCGCGAGCTTCCGGCGCGAGAAGTTCATTCCGTTCGGCGGCCCGAACGGCGGCGACGGCGGCCGAGGCGGCAGCGTCTACGCGGTCGGCGACCCGAATCTGAACACCCTGATCGACTATCGCTACGCGCGCCGCCACGCGGCGCGCAACGGCGAGCCCGGCCGCGGCTCGGACCAGTTCGGCGCCGCCGCCGATGACATCGTGCTGCGCATGCCGATGGGCACGATCATCAACGATCTCGACACCGGAGCCGTGCTCGCCGAACTGCTCGCTCCGGGCGAGAAGGTGCTGCTCGCGAAGGGTGGCGACGGCGGCTTCGGCAACCTGCATTTCAAGTCGAGCACGAACCGCGCGCCGCGCCAGAAGACACCCGGCTGGCCGGGCGAGGCGCGCCGGCTCAGGCTCGAATTGCGCGTGCTCGCCGATGTCGGCCTGCTCGGCATGCCCAACGCGGGAAAGTCGACGCTGATCGCGGCGATCTCGAATGCGCGGCCGAAGGTGGCCGACTATCCGTTCACGACGCTGCATCCCAACCTCGGCGTGGTGCGGGTAGCGCCCGAGCAGAGCTTTGTCGTCGCCGACATTCCGGGACTGATCGAAGGCGCATCCGAGGGCGCCGGGCTCGGGCACTTGTTTCTGCGCCATCTGCAGCGCACCCATCTGCTGCTGCACGTGGTGGACTTCGCGCCGCTCGACGAAGCGATCGATCCTGTGCGCCAGGTTCGCGCGCTCGTCGCCGAGCTGAAGAAGTACGACGCCGCGCTGCACGCCAAGCCGCGTTGGATCGTGCTCAACAAGCTCGACATGCTGCCTGCCGACGAACGCGAGGCGCGCGTCAAGGCATTCGTTCGGCGTCTGCGCTGGAAGGGGCCGGTGTTCGCCATTTCTGCGCTCACGCGCGAGGGCTGCGAACCGCTGATCCGCGCCGTCTACCAGCACGTTTCGGCGCTGCGCCAGCCCCAGGCCGACGCGCCCGATCCGCGCTTCGCTGACGCAGCCGAAGGCGCCGGCGTCGACTGAGAACGCGATGGGCATGATCGTGCAGCGCGCGCGCCGCGTCGTCGTCAAGGTCGGCTCGAGCCTCGTGACGAACGAAGGCCGCGGGCTCGATGCGCAGGCGATCGGCCACTGGTGCCGTCAACTGGCGCAACTCGCGTCGACCGGGCGCGAAGTCGTCATGGTTTCGAGCGGTGCGATCGCCGAAGGCATGAAGCGCCTCGGCTGGAAAGTACGGCCGAAGGAGATTCACGAGTTGCAGGCGGCCGCCGCGGTCGGGCAGATGGGTCTCGCCCACATGTACGAAGCGCAGTTGAGCGCGCACGGACTGCGCAGCGCACAGGTGTTGCTGACGCATGCCGACCTGGCCGACCGCGAGCGCTACCTGAACGCACGCTCGACGCTGACGACGCTGCTGCGGCTGAAGGTCGTTCCGGTCATCAACGAGAACGACACCGTCGTCAACGACGAGATCAAGTTCGGCGACAACGACACGCTCGGCGCGCTCGTCGCCAACCTCGTCGAAGCCGACGTGCTTGTCATTCTCACCGACCAGCGTGGCCTGTACGAGGCCGACCCGCGACGCGATCCGACGGCCCGCTTCATCGACGAGGCGCAGGCCGGCGATCCCGAACTCGAGCGCATGGCAGGCGGCGCCGGATCCAGCATCGGCAGCGGCGGCATGCTGACCAAGGTGCTCGCGGCGCGCCGCGCGGCGCGCAGCGGCGCGTCCACCGTGATCGCGTCGGGCCATGAGCGCGATGTGCTTCTTCGCCTCGCGGCCGGCGAGTCGATAGGCACGGCGCTCGTCGCCTCGACGCCCAAGCTCGCCGCGCGCAAGCAGTGGATGGCGAATCATCTGCAGTTGCGCGGCGCGGTGCTGATCGACGATGGCGCCGTTGCCAAGCTGCGCGACGGCGGCAAGAGCCTGCTGCCGATCGGCATGCTGGAGGTGAAGGGCGAGTTCGCGCGCGGCGACGTGATCGCGGTGCAGAGCAGCGGCGGCGTCGAAGTGGCGCGCGGCCTCGCGAACTATGCGAGCGCCGAAGCGCGCCTCATCGCGCGCAAGCCGTCGAGCGAATTCGAGCGCCTGCTCGGATTCACCGGCGAACCCGAGATGATCCACCGCGACAACATGATCCTGTCCTGAGGCGCGCGAATTCAGCTGGCGCCGACGGGCGGCGGAGTTGATGCCGGCCGGTCTTCGCCGCTGTCGAGCGGCGCGGGGCGGGAAAGGGGCTCGTGCGGCCGCATCGGCCGCATCCCGGAGCGAAGGAAGCGGTTCTGGTGGCCGCTGCGCGGCAGAAAGCGCGACAGCTCGGTCAGCGCCATCTCGTACACGCCGCGCTTGAACTCGATCACGACTTCGAGCGGCACCCAGTATTCGTTCCAGCGCCAGGCGTCGAACTC
>CAZVNC010000247.1:0-4525 GCA_964628305.1 uncultured Ideonella sp. | reverse complement strand
AGAGGGCACGAGCTGCAGCGCCGTCTTGCGGCCGTTGATCACGAGCGTGTGGCCCGCGTTGTGGCCGCCCTGGAAGCGCACCACGCCCTGGGCGTGATCGGTCAGCCAGTCGACGACCTTGCCCTTGCCCTCGTCTCCCCACTGGGTGCCGACGACGACGACGTTGCGGCCGCCTCGCTCGCTCCCTGACTTGCCTGCGTTGTGCATGGTCTTGCGCAATTCCCTTCGGTTCGGCGCCGGGCGCATCACAGCGCGCGCAACACCCATTCTCCAGCCTCCGAGACGAGTTCGCGGTCGCAAGCGAACTCCTCGCCCTCGTGCTCGTGCCCGGGCAGCACGCACACGACCACCTCGCCCTGCTCGCGCAGGCGCCGCACCGCGGCGCGCAGCACCGGATCGTCGGCCCACGGCGCCCGCACCGCGGCCGGCATGTCGCGCTGCGATGCGAGCGCCGCGACCTCTTTCAGATCCATCGAGAAACCGACCGCCGGCCGGGTGCGGCCGAACACGGCGCCGACCTCGTCATAGCGCCCGCCGCGAGCCAGCGCGTCGCTCGTCGCGCCGGCGTAGATCGCGAAGCGCGCGCCGCTGTAGTAGGCGTAGCCGCCGAGGTCGGCAAGGTCGAAGCCGACCTGCAACTGCGGGAATGCGAGCTGCAGGTGCTTCGCAAGCCAGGCCAGATCGTCGAGCGCGGCCACCACCTGCGGGCGTTGCGGCAGTTCGCGGCGCGCCGCGGCGATGACTTCGTCGCCGCCGTACAGGCGCAGCAGCGCATGCAGCGCATCGCGCGTACCTTGCGGCAATCCGAGCGCGTGCAGGGCGAGTGCCGGCCCGTCCTTCGCTGCGAGCGCCGCATGCAGCGCGGCGGCAGAGTCGTCGTCCACACCGGATCCCGCCAGCACACCGCGCAGCACGCGGGCGTCGCCGAGATCGACGACCAGCCCTTCGACGCCGACGCGCTGCAAGGCGTCGAGCGCGAGTTCGAGCACCTCGAGATCGGCCTCGAGCCCGGCATGGCCATAGACCTCGGCGCCGAACTGCAGCGGCTCGCGCGTCGCCCGCAGGCCCGAGGGCCGGGTGTGCAGCACCGGTCCGCAGTAGCACAGGCGGGTCACGCCGTCGCGATTAAGCAGGTGGGCGTCGATGCGCGCGACCTGCGGCGTCGTGTCGGCACGCACGCCCAGCGTGCGGCCGCTGAGCTGATCGACGAGCTTGAAGGTCTTGAGGTTGAGTTCGCGGCCGGTGCCCGTCAGCAGCGACTCGAGATGCTCGAGCAGCGGCGGCATCACCAGCTCGCATCCGTAGCCGCGCGCGGCGTCGAGCAGGGTGCGCCGGATCTCCTCGATGCGCCTCGCCTCGGCGGGCAGGACATCGCAGACATGCTCGGGCAGGAGCCACGCAGACGACATTGCAGGAGGCGCCGCAGTTAAAGCGGAGATTGTACGGGGGCTCGCACGGCGGCCCGGCCTCAGCGGAGCAGGTTCACGGCCAGAACAGCAGCAGCATCGCGATGCCGGCGATCATGCTCGTCAGACCGAGGAAGCGGATCTGGCCGTCGCTCAGGCGGGTGGCGCGCTCGAAGACGCGCCGCCACGCACCCGGGTTGAGAAACGGCAGCAGCCCCTCGATGACGAGCATCAATGCCAGCGCCGCGAGCAAGCTGTTCCACAAGGGCGTGCGCTCGGCTATTTGCGCGCCGCCTCGGCCGGCGTCGACCCCGAACCGCGCATCGACTTGAAGAACTCGCTGTTCGCGTCCAGCACCATCACGTCGGACTTGTTGTGAAAGCTCGCCCGATAGGCCTCGAGGCTGCGATAGAACTGCGCGAACTGCGGATCGCGGCCGAAAGCGTCCCCGAACAGCGCGGCCGCCGCCGCGTCGCCCTCGCCCTTGACCTTTTGCGCATCGCGATAGGCTTCGGCGATGATCACTTCGCGCTGGCGGTCGGCATCGGCGCGAATCTTCTCGCCTTCGGCAGCGCCGGTCGAACGCAGTTCGTTGGCGACGCGCTTGCGCTCGGACTCCATGCGGCGATAGACGGCCTCGGTGATATTGGCCGAGAAGTCGACCCGCTTGATGCGCACGTCGACGATCTCGATGCCGAACGACTTGGCCTCGCTCTCGAGGCGCCTGCGAACGCCCTGCACGATCTGCCCTCGCTCGCTCGAGAGCACCGCCTGCACGGTGCGCTGGGTCACTTCCTCGTTGAACGCCGCCTGCACGATCGGACTCAGCCGCGCTTCGACGTTGCGGATGTCGACGCCGTTGTTGCGGATGAACTGGCGCGGCTCGGTCACGCGCCACTTGACCATCCAGTCGATCACGAGGCTCTTCTTTTCCGCGGTGAAGATCGGCTTGCTCTCGGGGCTGTCGAGCGACTGGATGCGCCGGTCGAGGAAGACGACGTTCTGGAACGGCGGCGGCAGCTTGAAGTACAGGCCGGGCTCGGTGATGACGGTCTTGATCTCGCCGAGTGCGTAGATCGCGGCGTACTGGCGCTGATCGACAATGAACATCGTCGAGAACGCGACCATCAGCGCAAGCAATGCGCCGGCAACGATGATTCCGATGCGATTCATGGCGTCCGTTTCCTGCGCGTCGGTCAGCGCCCGTCGCGGTCGCGGCTGCGCAGCCCGTCGCGCGAACGGCTGTCGCTCGTGTTGCCGCCTGCGGCCGGCGGCGGTGGAACGACCGGCACGGTCTGGGCCGACGGTACGGCGGCCGCCGGTCCTGCGGCCGACTGTTGCAACAGCTTGTCGAGCGGCAGATAGAGCAGATTCGAGTTGTTGCGCACGTCGACCATCACCTTGCTGACATTGGACAGGACCTGCTGCATCGCATCGATGTACATCCGATCGCGCGTCACGGTCGGTGCACGCTTGTACTCGGCCAGCACGCTCGTAAAGCGCTGCGTGTCGCCCTGCGCCTGCGCGATGACGCGCGATTTGTAGCCCTGCGACTCCTCGGTCAGACGCGCGGCGTCGCCCCTGGCACGCGGAATCACGTCGTTCGCATAGGCCTGGCCTTCGTTCTTCAGGCGCTCGCGGTCGGCACCGGCCTTGAACGCGTCGTCGAATGCGGCCTGAACCTGCTCGGGTGCCTGCACGCTCTGGATGTTGGTGTTCACGACCAGGATCCCGGCCTTGAGCTGATCGAGTTGCTGCTGGATCGACTTCAGCATGTCCGCGGCAAGCACGTCGCGACCAGCGTAGAGCACCAGATCCATCGTGCTGTTGCCGACGATCGAGCGCACCGCCGACTCGGCGGCCAGCACGACGGCTTCGTCGGGATTGCGATTCTCGAACAGATAGTCGCGCGCGTCCGTCAGGCGGTACTGAACGGTGAAGCGGATGTCGACGATGTTCTCGTCCTGCGTCAGCATCGACGATTCGCGCAGCCCGGTGGCGGGAACGACCCGGTTGCTGCCGACCTCGACCGTGCGCAACTGCGTGAAGGGCACCGTTTCGTGGGCCTGAAACGGCGCCGGGAAGCGCCAGTTGAAGCCCGCACCGACCGTCCCGGTGTAGCGGCCGAACGAAGTGATCACCGCCTGCTGACCCTCCTGGACGATGAAGAACCCGCTGCCGAGCCAGATCAGCAACGCGACCGCCCCGATCAGGAGCGCGCCGATCCCTGCGCTCTTCATGTCGGGCTGGAAGCTCGGCCCGCCGCCGCCCCCGCTCCCGCTGCTGCCGTTGCCGCCGCGCTGCGCGGTCTTGCCGCCGAACAAGCCGCCGAGCTTCTTGTTGAAGTCGCGCCACAGTTCGTCGAGATCGGGCGGGCCGTCGCCTCGGCCGTTGCTGAAGATGCGGTTGCGTGCAGCGCGCACCAGGCCCGACAGCAACGCGAACGCAGCGCGCGCGAACGCTGGCCCGGGCCGCGGTTGCGGCCCGGAGGGCGTTGTCGGTGCGGGAAGACTTGTGCTCATGCGTGTGATTCGAGTGGGCGCGCGGCAGGATTGTCCACGCTGGCAGTTGGCGTTCCCGCGTCGCCCTTAGCTGGGGCCGCCGGCGCCGAATTCAAGTCGGCCTCGAGCGCGCCGGCCACGGCCCGCGCGACCAACGCGCGCAGCACGTCGAGGCCGCTGCCCTCGCGTGCGCTGACGAATACGCGCGCCATGCGCACACCACCTTCGGCGACGACCACATCGTGGGCGATGCGCGGACGCTGGCCTGCATCCAGGCTGTCCTGCTTGTTGAAGACGAGCAGTTGCGGGACGCGATCGGCGCCGATCTCGCGCAGCACGCGCTGCACCTCGGCGATCTGCTCGTCGCGCTGCGGGCTGGCTGCATCGACCACGTGCAGCAGCAGGTCGGCATCGGCCGCCTCATGCAGGGTTGCCTCGAAGGCCTCGACGAGCTTGTGCGGCAGATCGCGGATGAAGCCGACCGTGTCGGACAGGCTCACCGAGCGCGCCGCGCCCTCGATGTAGAGCGCGCGCGTCGTCGTGTCCAGCGTCGCGAACAGCTGGTCGGCGGCATAGGCATCGGCCTTGACGAGGGCGTTGAACAGCGTCGACTTGCCG
>CAZVNC010000246.1:195-4580 GCA_964628305.1 uncultured Ideonella sp. | reverse complement strand
CAGCGGGTTCGGGTTGGCGTACCGCGCGACGAGTTGGCCGTCGGCGCCCACCGAATCGATCGTCACCGTATACCCCCCGTCGGGTCGCACCCAGCGCCCGAGCACGGCGCTCAGGCCCGGCGCGGACGCCGGCGCTGACGCCGGCTGGGCTCCCACGAGGAGCGCCGATGCCGCGAGGGCCAGACCTGCGGCAAGTCGGGCAATCGCTGCGGCGCGGGCGGTGCCGTGCCGCGCCGGCCGCATGCACTCGGAGACTGACGGCACGCCGTCCTCAGCCCGTCGCCCCGGCGGCCACTGCGTGCACCGCGTCGAGTCTTTGCTCGTCGGCCGGCGTCACCTTCGACGGTTCGATCGCCAACGCGTCGGCGCCGACGGCGGGCACCAAAGCGTCGGCCCTGCGAGCGGTCCGATGCTGAAGCGGCGGAACACCGCACGAACCGCGGCGCACTCGATTGCGTGCCAATTGGCGCTGGCCGGTCGACACTTTCGTGCGCGCCAGAGATGCTTCGGCCATTCTCATCGCGTAGGCGTGTCGCGCGCCGCGGCGACGACGCGCTCGAACTCGTCGCGTTCGGCGGCGCTCAACTGCTCGGGCCGGAGGTTGTAGACGACCTTGTCGATCGTGCCGGTGAAGCGGAACGGCAGCGCGTAGCTTTCGTCCACCGGTGTGCGCGTATCGAGGCCGATGTCCAGCGTCTCGTCGAGCGACATCAGGAACGGAATCGTGTGCTCCATCTTCTGCTGCGACAGCACGCGGCCGTCGACCGTCAGCGTGCCGGTGCCGCCCTTGCCGAGACCCGGGCCGTCGAGCTTGAAGTCGAACACGATGGTGTGCTTGCCGACCGAAAGAGACCGGCCGAGCCAGTCCTCGCCGCCGACGCCGCCCTCGAAGCGGGTGCGCTTCAGGTTCAGCAGGTTGTAGACGAAGACCGGCTTGCCCTTTTGCAGGTACAGGCCATAGCCGCCGAAGCGCCCGCCCATCGTCGCGATCATGCCCTCGGCGCCTTCCTTCGGCACCGTGATCTCGGCGCTGATCGTGTAGTCGCGGTTCAGCAGCGACGGCGCATTGCCGACCGGAATCCCCGCAATGACGCCACTGTAGTTGAAGGTCGTGCGGCCCGCGGTCGCGCTCGGCCGCGGCGTGATGATGCGCGGCAGGACCGAGTTGTCGATCGGGAAGACCTGGTACTTGCTCGCTTCCGCGACGAACGCTGCCTGCATCTCCTTGAGCTTGTCGGGCTGCTTCGCCGCGAGGTCGTTGGCCTGCGAGAAGTCTTCGGCAATGTTGTAGAGCTCCCACTTGTATTCCTCGACCGGCGGCAGCGGCTTCGCGCCCAGCAGCCATGTCGGCTCCGGCGGCGTCGTGTTGGCGTACCAGCCGTCCTTGTAGATGCCGCGATTCGCGAACATCTCGAAATACTGGGTCTTGCGCTGCGACGGTGCGTTCGCATTGGCCTTCTTGAACGTGTAGGCCATGCTCACGCCCTCGATCGGCTTTTGCTTGATGCCGTCGACCATGTCCGGCGCGCGGATGCCGGCCACCTCGAGGATCGTCGGCACGATGTCGATCACGTGGTGGAACTGGGTGCGCACGCCGCCCACGTCGTCGATGTGGCCGGGCCATGAGATCGCCATGCCCTGGCGCGTGCCGCCGAAGTGCGACGCCACCTGCTTGACCCACTTGAACGGCGTGTCGAAGGCCCAGGCCCAGGGCACTGCCATGTGTGGGTAGGTTGCATCCGACCCCCAAGACTCGTAGAAGCGCAGGTACTCGGCTTCGGGCAGTTCGAGAATGCCGTTGGCGGCGGTCATCCAGTTCGGCGTGCCCATCAGCGTGCCCTCGGCGCTCGTGCCGTTGTCGCCGTTGATGTAGATGATCAGCGTGTTGTCGAGCTTGCCCATGTCATCGACGGCCTGGATCACGCGGCCGATTTCGTGGTCGCTGTACGCGGTGTAGGCGGCGAAGACGTCGGCCTGGCGGATGACGATCTTCTTCTGCACTTCGGAGAGCGACTCCCACTTCGGCAGGCTGTCCGGCCACGGCGTCAGTTGCGTGTTCGGAGGGATCACGCCCAGGCGCTTCTGGTTGGCGAAGATCGTCTCCCGCAGCTTCTCCCAGCCCTGATCGAACAGATGCATCGCACTGATCTTGTCGATCCACTCCTTGGTTGGATGGTGCGGGTCGTGCGTCGCACCCGGCACGTAGTAGACGAAGAACGGCTTCTCGGGTGCCGAGGCGTTGAGCTCCCGCATGTGGCGGATCGCGTCGTCCGCCATGTCGGTGACGAGGTTGTAGCCCTTGTCGCCGGGCCAGGGGAACACGGCCGTGTGGTCGCGAAAGAGATAGGGCTGCCATTGGTCGGTCTCGCCGCCCATGAAGCCGTAGAAGTACTGGAAGCCCATGCCGCTCGGCCACTGGTCGAATGGGCCGGCGACACTCGACAAGAAGGCGGGCGTGTTGTGGTTCTTGCCGAACCATGAAGTCGCGTAGCCGTTTTCGGAGAGGATGCGGCCGATGGTCGCATTGTCGGGGCCGATGATCGAGTCGTATCCGGGGAATCCGGTGGCCATTTCGCTGATCATGCCGAAGCCGACTGCATGGTGGTTGCGCCCGGTGATGATCGCGGCGCGCGTCGGCGAGCACAGCGCTGTCGAATGGAACTGCGTATAGCGCAGCCCGGCCTTCGCGATGCGGTCGAGCGCCGGCGTCGGGATCACGCCGCCGAAGGTGCTGGGCACGCCGAAGCCCGAGTCGTCGGTCATGATCAGCAGCACGTTGGGCGCGCCCTTGGGCGGCACGACGGTCGGCGGCCACCAGGGCTTGGACGTCTTGGCGTCGGGCGTGATCAGGCCGCCAAACTTGGGCGGCGGCGCCGGCAACTGGTTGCCGGGAATGGTGGTGGTGGCACTGGGCGTGCCCAGTATGCCGGTGACTTGCTGCGCGCCGCAAGCCATGCTGCCCAGCAAGATCGCAGCAGCGCCGAGCGCGATGAACCCTTGCTTGATGTGGATCGCACGCATGACCGACCTCCGTCGTCGCTTTGTTGTGGATGCGCCGCGATGCTACGCAGCGTTGACGCGCCACAATTGACATTTGCGGACAAACTGATCCGACCGCGAACCCTCAATCGATCGCATGCCCATGGAGCTGCCGACCTGCTCGCCGTCGCCGCGTGACGGCGAGGTGCGCATCGGGCCCTTGCGGGCTATCGCCGCAGTGCTGCGCGAGTCGGGCCGCGATGCGGTTGCGGTGCTCGTCGCGGCGGGGCTCGAGCCGGGCGCTTTCGACAACCCCGAGCGACGCATTGCCTTCCACGTTGCCGCCGACCTGATCCGCCGCGGCGCCCTGCTCGCCGCAAGCGAGGACTTCGGCCTGCGGATCGGCGCGCGCTTCGAGCTCGAAGACCTCGGGCTGCTCGGCCATCTGGTCTGGCGCGCACCCACGGTCGGCACCGCACTGCAGGAGCTGAACCGCTTCCTGCACCTGCAGGACCGCGGCAGCGTCAGCTACCTGCGCCCGGCGCAGGAGGGCGTGGTGTCGCTCGGCTATTCGATTTTCGATCCGGACACGCCCGCCGCGGGCCTGGTCTACGACTTGGTGCTGGCAATGGGAATGCGCCTGCTGCGCATGCTGACCGGAGCGCGGTTCCGCGCCATCGAAGTGTGGTTTCCTCATGCCGCGCCGAGTCGCGACGAGCCCTGGCGGCGCGCGTTCGGCGCAGCGCTGCGCTTCGACGCGCCGCGCGCCGAGCTCCACTTCGCTGCCCACTGGCTGCGTGCGCCGCTGGCCGGCGCTGACGCGATGCAGCACGAGTTGGTGCAGCGCGCGATCGCGCTCGCCGAGGCGCGCGATGCGCCCGATCTGCTCGGCCGCACCCGGGCCGCGGCGCGCGTCCTGCTGCTGACCGGCAACGCTTCGGCGACGGGCATTGCCGCGGCGCTCGGCCTGCACGAGCGCAGCCTGCGCCGGCGCCTGCGCGCCGAAGGTCAGACACTGCAGGGCGCCGTCGCGCACGCACGCTTCGACGTCGCGCGCCAGTTGCTGCACGAGACGCACCTCGGAATGGACGACATTGCCGACGCGCTCGGCTACGCCGAGGCTGCGGTCTTCGTGCGCGCCTTTCGCGGCTGGGCCGGCTGCACGCCGGGGCAGTGGCGCCGGCGCATGGCGATCGGCACGTCCGGCCTGGCGCACCGCTGAGCGTCGCGTCGCGCGGCAACTACCTCATCCGGCCCGCGTCGCGCCGGGCCGCCCACGCCGGCGTCAGCGCGTGGCGGCGCGCTGCGCTGCGCCGGGGCCGAAGCGCTTTTCGATGTAGGCCTCGACGAGCGCCTGGAACTCGGTCGCGATCGCGGCACCACGCAGCGTCAGCGCGCGCTCGCCG
>CAZVNC010000246.1:0-185 GCA_964628305.1 uncultured Ideonella sp. | reverse complement strand
ATCCGCGGTCCGCGCAGCGTCATGGCCTTGCGGCCGTCGATGAAGACCGGCGCGGCCGGGCTCTCGCCGGTGCCGGGCAGCGAGATGCCGATGTCGGCGTGCTTGCTCTCGCCCGGGCCGTTGACGATGCAGCCCATCACCGCGACCTTCAGCGTCTCGACGCCCGGATAGCGTTCGACCCAGAC
>CAZVNC010000245.1:0-4602 GCA_964628305.1 uncultured Ideonella sp. | reverse complement strand
CCGCACACCGCCTTCGCGCCGCGCGATGCGCAGCAGGCCGCGGTAGTGCATGGCGTCGAGCAGTTCGGTGCTCGCGTTGCCCGAGCCGCCGAACCAGTTTCGCGTCTTGCCGTGCGTGAACTCGGCGTCGACCTCGCGCGGATGCACGACGCCGCGCTCGCGCACGAAGTCGAGCACCGCGTCGGCCTGGCGCCGCCGCGCCGCCGTCCATTTGGTGCGCGCCTCGCGCGGGTGCATCAGCACCTGCGTCGCGCGCGGCAGGAAGCCGTAGTTGACGAAGAAGTCCTCCTCGATCGCGAGCCGCGGGTAGCGCCGCTCGAGGTCGCCCGCGACGTAGCCTTTGACGCGGTGGCGCAGCGTCAGGTCCTGCGCCCGCGCCGGCGCGCGCAGCGGATCGGCCTGCACGAAGCCCAGGCGCTCGATCGCCTTCGACAGCGTGGTGGGAGCGAACAGGCTGCGCGCGATGGCGTGCGAACGCAGCTGGGCGAGCGTGATCGGCATGCGCGCGAGGCTAGCGCAACGCGCCGCACGGCGTCGCGCTCGACCCCGCCGCACCGACAATCGGCGCATGTCGTCACCTCCCGCCGCGAGTTCCCCCGCCCAAGCCTCAGCGCCGCGTGCCGATGCAAAACGCCTCGCGCGCCGCCTCGCGCAACTGCGCCGCGTCTTCGACCTCGACGAGATCGCGCGCCAGACCGCCGACGCGCCGCACGTCGCCAGCTACTACCACCAGAACTTCCACCCCTACCGGCGCTACCACTCCGCCGACGGCGCGATGCACATGGCGATCAACCCGGGCGGGCGCTTCGACCGCGCCGGCTACCACGGCCAAGCGCAGCGACTGGAGGCACTGTGGAACGAGTCCCCGCCCGCCGACGTGCTCGAACTCGCCTTCGGCAAGGGCTTCAACCTCGAATACCTCGCGCCGCGCTGGCCGGGCGCGCGCTTTTCTGGCATCGACCTCACCCCGCGCAACGTCCGCCATGCCAAGGAGCGGCCGGCGCTGAGCCGCGCCGCGCTGTCGTGCGCGGACATGCACGCGCTGCCGTTCGGCTCCGAGTCGTTCGATTGCGTGTTCAGCGTCGAGGGCTTCTGCCACGCGACGGACGTGCCGCGCGCACTCGCCGAACAGGCGCGCGTGCTGCGCCCGGGCGGCCTGTTCGTGCTGTTCGACGGCTATCGCGAGCGGGCGCTGGAAGCGATGAGCGCCGACGAGGCGCTGGCGGTCACGGTGGTCGAGAAGGCTATGGCAGTCGACGCGTTCCAGCACGTCGCGACGCTCATCGCGCAGGCCGCGGCGGCGGGGCTGCACCTCGAAGTCAACGAATCGCTCGCCGCGTCGGTGATGCCCAACTTCCGCCGCCTCGATCGCATGGCGAGCCTGTTCCTGCTCGTGCCGCCGCTCACGCGGCGCTGGCTCGCCGGGCGCTCGTCGCAGCGCGGCTACAACCTCGCCGCCGCCTCGCTCGGCCGCTGGACGGTCAGCATGGGGCTGCACGGGTATCGGCAGATGGTGTGGCGCAAGGGGACTTGACGGCTCCCCTGGCTCCCCACACGGAGTGCAGCAAGTTCGCACTCAAGCTTTACGCAAGGGTCAAGAACTCGCGATTCATTGGCGCGCAGTTGAAAAGGCCCAGTACGCTTGGCCGTGACGCGAGACCCAGCGTGAACTATGGCAGCCGCAGTCGTGCGGAGGATCTCGCCTCAAGTTCGTCCCAAGCAGCAATCGCGAGAGCGATCGCCGCTTGCTGAACCTCCAAACTCGGATTCACGAGTTCCAACGTCCGATGTGCGGGACCGAGGCGGATCGTCAAGCGCTTGCCCCCGTTGGCCACGTCGAGCAGCGCGACGTGCTCACCACGGAAGTGGTAGTCAATCATCGTTCCGGTCTGACGCGCGGAGCGCTCCTGATGCAGGTCGAAACTCTTGCGACCAATGACGAGGCGACCATTCGCGCCATCGAACGCGATCTGCGGCCCGACATCGTCGGCAAGCTCATCCGCGTCGCGGCCCGGCATTGAGGCCGACACATGAGCAACGCTGTCATTCGCCAAGACTGCACCGGGCACAAGCGACGATCTTGCAAGATCACTCTCGGATGAGGAGTTCGCTGTCGTGGGATCGTCGGGTTGCGCGGAGCTCGCTAGGGGCAGCGGGGTGCGAGTTGCCGAACTTCCGGACATGCCTGTCGGTGCCGGTATCAAGGCGACAGCATCGTCATCGTTTCGACGCGAGCCACTGAACGACGCCAGATACGCCGCGACCTGTCCAGTCTCACCCGGTCTGAACGTCCGCATGTCATCGGCCGCGTCGTTCACCGCCTCACGAAACGCCTCGTGGCTCCCCTGCAACGGGTCTTCGTAGGTACCTTCCGCGTACACAATGACAAGGCGTGCATAGCGCCCGTCCGGCTTGCGCCGCACGACTCGCCCCAGACGTTGAATCATCTGGCGTTTGGTACGGCTGGCAGATAGGATGATTCCCAAGTCGACGTCGGGGACGTCGACACCTTCGTCGAGCGCACGAACGGCTACCAGTGCCTGCAAGCGGCCATCCGCGAAGTCCTTGAGCGTCCGCGCTCTCTCAGTTGTGCTGATCTTGCTGTGGTAGGCGCGCGCACGGACACCGCTCACGCCAAGCCGAGCGCATGCGTTCGTCGCAGCATCGATGGACTCAGTAAACAGCAACACACGACCCGACTCGACAATCGACGACGCCAAGTTGTCCAGCACCGCGATGCGAGCGCTGGATTCGGAAAGCGCCTCTTGGCGATCGCGAAAGCCCTTCACGTACTGTTTGGCAAGCTTTCCCTCCCCAAACAGCCCGAACATCGCCTTGGCCGCCTCGTTGACGCGTTGCATAAACGAGCCCGGTTCGCTCGGATAGCCGTAGTCTCTGATGAGCTTGGCCCGCGCTCTCCGGCATAGCCGGTCAGCCACATCGAACCTTTCGCGCTCGACCGAAGAGAGTTCGATGCCTACGTCAGCCACGACGAAACTAGCCAAGACTCCCTCGGAGGTAGCCTCGTCGTAAGAGTACGAAAAGCTACTGCCAAAGTAGGGTCGAAGCACGGCGTCGACGCCGTCGTCGGCGCGTTCGAAAGTCGCCGTCAAGCCCATACGGGCTGTCGCGTTCTCGAGAAGTGCAAACTGAAAGCTCTCGGCCCCATAGCGATGGCATTCGTCGGCAACAACGAGTTGATAGCGATTGGCGAGCCACGCGGCGCGAGTTGATGCGGAGTGAACGATGGCCACGAGAATCTGATGTGTCCGGTCCATCGAGTCGTCATTGCCGTCCCCAAGCAGGCCAACACGTGCGCTCGGCAACCAAGTGGTGAGCCTGTCCCGCCATTGCGTCTGCAGCACGATGGACGGGACAAGTAGCAATGCGCGTTCACCGCGCTGCAACGCTTGCGCGAGCGCCGCGAGCCCGACGAGGGTCTTTCCTGTGCCCGTGACGGCTTCCACGATGCCACAGCGACCATTCTGCAGCCACCAGTCATAGGCGCGCTTCTGCCACTCATACGGCTTCGAGTCAACGAGTGGCCAGTGCGTCGACTCGGAAGACTCCTTCGATGGCACGCTCGGCGCAGCAGGCGTCGTTGGCAAGACCCGCGGCTCCGGTACAGTAGGTTTCGGCTGATCGGTTTTGGGCGCCGAGTCGATGGGCGCCGGGCTCGGCAGATGCGGCCGATGCTCAGGAACTACCTCTGGCGACGCAACGGATCCCCCAGCGGCGCGATCCGCGCCCCGGACATCAAGTGGGCGACGGACGGACGTTTCGACTCGCCAGAGCGGAGGCGTGCCGTCGTGACGCACGAAGAGCGCACTGCCGTACAACATCGGATTGATATCGCGCTTCCGAATGTCGCGACCAGTGGTGAGCCGCAACTCTGCGGCCAAAGTGCGAGCATCGACGAGGCGGCCGATTCTTGCGAGAACCTGCACCAATTCAGCCTGGGAGACAGCCATCGCGATGCCCTTGTTCCCTGATCTTTCTCTTCGTCGTGACTCGAGGCTCGTGGGCTATGGTCCAAAGCGGCCAGCGCGTCGTGCAGGACCGTTATCACGCGCCGACGGTCAGACAATGTCGACGCGGGATCCGCCAACAGGCTGATAGCGGCCACTGTCGCATGGATCGACTTGATGGCAATTGCGAGAAGGCAAGAAGGTTCACCTGCTTTTCGCTCTGCTGCCGCCTGCGGCTGTCCGACATCAACACGTACCACAAAGCGAACGGCCTGGCTTACGCACGCCTGCCTACTGGCAGACCGCAGCCTTTGAGGTTGCGGCTTCGCCGGGGATTCCCTTGGCTTCGGCCGGCCCTATGGGCCTTAACTTCGCTGCGCGAAGCTAGCCTGCGCCGACGCACGGACAAACCGTGCGCCCGCGGCGCACGGCGTGCTTACCGTCCGGCTGCGGCCTTCAAGGCCGCAGCCTTGTCCGTGCGTTCCCACGTGAACTCCGGCTCGTCGCGGCCGAAGTGGCCGTAGGCGGCGGTCTTTTCGTAGATCGGGCGCAGCAGGTTGAGCATGTTGATGATGCCCTTCGGACGCAGGTCGAAGTGTTCGTTGACCAGCGCGGCGATTTTTTCGTCCGAGAT
>CAZVNC010000244.1:0-4603 GCA_964628305.1 uncultured Ideonella sp. | reverse complement strand
GTGCTTGCAATGGCGATCCTCGCGCCGCTGTCGATCGTCGGCGCGGTGCTGCACATTGCGGCGCATGCGCTCGGCAAGATCACGCTCTTCTTCGCCGCCGGGGCGATCTACACCGCGGCGCACAAGACCGAGGTGAGCCAGCTCGACGGCATCGGCCGGCGCATGCCGTGGACGATGGCCGCGTTCGCGGTCGGCGTGCTGTCGATGATCGGGCTGCCGCCGACCGCCGGCTTCGTCTCGAAGTGGTACATGCTGTCGGGCGCGATGGCGGCCGAGCACTGGCTCGCGGTCGGCGTGATCGCAGCGAGCACGCTGCTCAACGCCGGCTACTTCGTGCCGATCGTCTATCGTGCGTTCTTCGTCGCGCCGCAGCAGGATCGCGACGCGCTGCACGCCGCACACGGCGAAGCGCCCTGGGCCATGGTCGCCGCGCTCGTCGCAACGGCGGCCGGCACGATCGCGCTCTTCTTCCTGCCCGAGGTGCCTCTGGCGCTCGCGTGGCAGATGATCTGCACGGGCTGAAACCATGAACGACAAGCACTGGCTCGACGACCCGCGGCATGTGAAGTGGCTGTGGCGAGGCTTTCTGATCGTCGTCGCACTCAGTGTGATAGCCGAGCCCTTCGTCGCCCTACATCCGCACTTCGAGGTCGACGGCTGGTTCGGCTTCAGCGCCTGGTACGGCCTGCTCGCCTGCGCCGCGCTGATCGCGTTCGCGAAGGCGCTCTCGTTCTTCCTGCGGCGCGACGACAGCTACTACGACCGCCCCGATGACGGCAGCGGCGGGGATCGCGATGACTGAGCAGTTGCTGCACCCCGGCCTCGTGCTGATCGCGGGCGGCCTGCTGCTGCCGGCGCTGCGCGGCGCGCTGCGCTCGGCGTTCGTCGTCGCCTTGCCGCTGGCCGTGCTCTGGCTCGTCTGGCAGCTTGGCGACGGTGCGCTGTGGCAACTGCGGTTCCTCGACTTCGAGCTCACGCCGATCCGCGGCGACAAGCTGTCGCGCCTGTTCGGCACGATCTTCGCGCTGATGGCGGCCGGTGGCGGCCTGTTCGCGCTCGGCCAGCCAAGCCGCGTCGAGCTGCCGGCGGCGTTCGTCTACGCCGGTGCGGCGATCGGCGCCGTGTTCGCCGGCGACCTCGTGTCGCTGTTCGTGTTCTGGGAGCTGATGGCCGTCGGCTCGACGCTCGTCGTCTGGAGCGGCGGCACGCGAGCGGCCTATCGCGCGTCGATGCGCTATCTGATGATCCACCTGCTCGGCGGCGTGATCCTCTTTGCGGGCATCACCGGCCACATCGTGCAGACCGGCAGCGTCGCCTTCACCGCGATGAAGCTCGATGGCGCTTCGAGTGTACTGATCCTGATCGGCTTCCTGATCAACGCCGCGTCGACGCCGGTCTCGGCCTGGCTGCCCGATACCTACCCGGAGGCGTCGTGGAGCGGCACGGTGTTCCTCTCTGCGTTCACGACGAAGACGGCGGTCTACGCACTGATCCGCGGCTTTCCTGGCACCGAGCTGCTGGTCTGGCTGGGCCTCGCGATGGCGTTCTACGGCATCGTCTATGCGCTGCTCGAGAACGACATGCGGCGCCTCCTCGCCTACTCGATCGTGAACCAGGGCGGCTTCATGATCGCCGGCATCGGCATCGGCACCGAGCTGGCGCTGAACGGCGCCGCCGCGCAGGCCGTAAGCGGCATCATCTACGTCGCGCTGTTGCTGATGGCGGCCGGCGCGGTGCTGCGCATGACGGGCAAGCGCAAATGCTCCGAGCTCGGCGGCCTCTTTCGCAGCATGCCGCTGACGGCGTTCTGCGCCACGATAGCCGCGCTCGCGACCTCGGCCTTCCCGTTCACCGCCGGCTTCGTCACGAAGGCCATGATCGCGCAGGCCGCGGCCGACAGCGGTCTGCTCTGGGTCTGGCTGCTGCTTGCGGCGGCGTCGGCCGGCGTCGTGCTGCACGCCGGCCTTCGGTTTCCGTGGCTCGTCTTCTTCGACAAGGACTCCGGACTGCGCCCGCCCGAGGCGTCGGCGTCGATGCGCTGGGCGATGGTCTTCTTCGCGTTCCTGTGCATCGCGCAGGGCATCTGGTTCGAGCCGCTCTACGCGCTGCTGCCGTACGCGGTCGACTATCAACCCTACACCGCCGCGCACCTGCTGACGCAAACCCAGCTGCTGCTGTGCTCCGGGCTCGCGTTCTTCATCGCGCTGCCCTACCTGAAGCGCGCGCCGACGATCACGCTCGACGCCGACTGGGTCTACCGGCGCGCGCTGCCCGGCGTCATCGCCGTCTGTACCTCGGGCATCGAGCGAAGCCTGGCGGCTGCGTCCCGCTGCGCGCGGACGCTGCTGGCGCGCACCGCCGCGCTGATCTACCGCCACCACGGGCCGCAAGGGGAACTCGCACGCACCTCGACGACGCGCGGCATGGCGCTCTGGGTGCTCGTGCTGCTGCTGGGCTACCTGATCCTGTACTTCGTCTAGCGTCAGACGAGACGCTCGGGCGACAGATAGGCCTGGCGGTACTCCTCGAAAGGCAGCGTGTCGGCCGCCTCGATGCGCCGGCGTTCCTCGACCGAGGCTTTCGCCATCGCCGCAAAGCGCTCCGCGAGCGCGGCCGGATACGGCAGCGCGAGCAGCGCCTTGCGCGTCTGCATCGACTGGGCGCGGATGAACGCGACGTAGGACTCGTCGAAGTCGCGCGTCACGGTGTCGAGGACGCGCGCCGAAGGCGCCCGGTCCGGATCGCCGATCACGCGCCGTCCATCGGCGAGCGCTTCGCGGTAGCGGTCGCCGCCGTGCACCGCATCGAGCGCCGCGGCGGCGGGTTCGCACTCGGCGAGCAGTTGCAGGCTCCAGTCGACGAGCGGGATCTGGCCCGCGCCGCGTTCGAGCATCAGGCCGGGCTCACGTCCGCGCGATGCCGCGCGCAACTGGTTGCGCCCGAGCGCGGCAATCTCCTGCGGCGTGTCGGGGGGACTTTCGGTCAGCAGGCAGTGCAGCAGGAAGACATCGAGAAAGCGCATCGTCTGCTCGTTGATGCCGACCGGCTCGAACGGGTCGAGGTCCATGCAGCGCACTTCGACGTACTCGACGCCTCGCTCGCGCAGCGCGTGCAGCGGGCGCTCGCCGGGGCGGATGACGCGCTTCGGGCGGATCGTGCCGTAGAACTCGTTCTCGATCTGCAACAGGCTCGTCGCGAGCTGGTTGTAGTCGCCGCCCGGATTCCTGATGCCGACCGCCGCATAAGGCGGATAGGGCTTCGTCATCGCATCGAAGAGCGACGCGGCGTAGCTCTCGAGGTTGTTGTAGCTGACCGCGAGCGCGGCCTGCGCGTCGCTCTGGTAGCCGAGCCGCCCCATGCGCAGCGACGTCGCGTGCGGCAGATACAGCGTGTGCTTCGACAGGCTCTGCAATTCATGCTCGCGCCCGGCGACGAAGCTCGAGCACAGCGCCGGCGACGCGCCGAACAGCGTCAGCAGCAGGAACGAATGGCGCCGGAAGTTGCGGATCAGCCCGAAGTACTGCTCGCTCGTGACGCCCGGCATCGACCAGTTGTAGTGGATCCCCGAGATGGTCTGCATGCGCCGCCCGTAGCGGTGGCTGAGCCCCATCCGATAGACGCTCTTGGCGCGGCCGACGTTGGAGCTGCCGTAGACGCCGATCGGAATCGTCTCGTCGGCGGGCAGGCCGCACGGCATGCTGCTGACCCACAGCATCTCCTCGCCGAGATCGCGCAGCACGTGATAGACGAACTGGTGGATCTGCGTCAACTCCTCGAGACAGGCGCCGACGCCGGCGTGCACCCCGGTGATCAGCTCGAGCTGCGACTCGCTGAAATCGGTCGTGATGTGCGGGTGCGTCAGCGCCGAGCCGAGCGGCCTCGGGTGCGGCGTCAGCGCCAGCGCCCCGCTCGGACGCGTGCGCGGGCTGTCCTTCTCGATGCCGCGCCGGATGCCGCCCAGCACCTCGGGCGCCACGTCGCACAGGCGCTTCTCCAGATCCGTCATCCCACCGCCTTCTCGTTCACTCGTGCGCGACACTAACAGAGGCGCGCCGCCATTGCAGGCGGCGGGTCGTGGCGCCGGTTTGCGCTAGTTGGCGAAGGCAGCGATGCCGGTGATCGCACGGCCGAGGATCAGCGCGTGCACGTCGTGCGTCCCCTCGTACGTGTTCACGACTTCGAGGTTGACGAGATGGCGGGCGACGCCGAACTCGTCGCTGATGCCGTTGCCGCCCATCATGTCGCGCGCGAGGCGTGCGATGTCGAGCGCCTTGCCGCAGTTGTTGCGCTTGAGAATGCTGGTCGTCTCGACCGCGGCCGTGCCCTCGTCCTTCATCCGGCCGAGGCGCAGCACGCCCTGCAAGCCGAGGCTGATCTCGGTCAGCATGTCGGCGAGCTTCTTCTGCACAAGCTGGTTCGCGGCAAGCGGGCGTCCGAACTGCTTTCGGTCGAGCGTGTACTGGCGCACGCGGTGCAGGCAGTCCTCGGCGGCTCCCAGCGCGCCCCACGCGATGCCGTAGCGCGCGCTGTTGAGGCAGGTGAACGGGCCCTTCAAGCCGCGCACCTCGGGGAAGGCGTTCTCTTCGGGACAGAACACCTCGTC
>CAZVNC010000243.1:0-4631 GCA_964628305.1 uncultured Ideonella sp. | reverse complement strand
GTAGGCATTGAACGCGAGGCCCAGGCGCTCCTCGACGACGCGGCGAGCGAACGCCTCCCAGTCGACGTCCGGATAGGCCGCAAGATGCGCGTTGTAGTTGCCGACCGCGCCATTCATCTTCGCGAGTAGCTTGATCCCCGCGACGGTGCCGCGCGCGCGCTGCAATCGGGCGACGACGTTGGCGACTTCCTTGCCAACCGTCGTCGGGCTCGCCGTCTGGCCGTGGGTGCGGCTGAGCATCGGCACGTCGGCAAGCGCCTGGGCGAGCGTGGCGAGGCTTGCGATCACCTTGTCTAGCGCCGGCAGCCACACCTCGGCGCGCGCGTGCTGCAGCATCAGCGCGTGACTCGCATTGTTGATGTCCTCGCTGGTGCACGCGAAATGCACGAACTCGGCGGCGCGCTCGAGCTCGGCGTGACCCGCCAGACGCGACTTGAGCCAGTACTCGACCGCCTTCACGTCGTGATTCGTCGTCGCCTCGATGTCCTTGATCGCCTGCGCGTCGTCTTGCAAGAAGCCCGCCACGATGTCGCGCAGCGCAGTGCGCGCCGCCGCGCTAAAGGGTGTCAGTTCCGGCAGCCCGGCGTCGGACAAGGCGATGAACCATTCGACCTCGACCTGCACGCGCCGGTGCATCAGGCCCCACTCGGAGAGCAGGGGCCGCAGCGCGGCGACCTTGGCGGCGTAGCGGCCATCCAGCGGCGACAAGGCGGTAAGGGCGGACAGGGCGGAGGAAGGAGCGGGGTTCACGGCGCGGCGGCTTGCGATCGGGCCGGATGATTCTAGGACCCAAAGCCTGCGCGCCGCGCGTTGCCGCAGGCGGCTGCCGTCGTGACCTGCCTCTTCAGACGCGCTTGGTCCGGTTCAGCATCGACAACTGATCGTTGAGCGTCCAGAAGTCGTACAGATAGCCGAGTCCGGCGAGCCCCACGGTGAGCAGATAGAGGGCGCCGGTGAGCCACTTGCCCATGCACATGCGGTGCACGCCGAACAAGCCGAGGAAGGCCAGCAGCAACCACGCAACCGAATAGTTCACCGGGCCGGCTTCGAAGCGCAGGTCGGCCTGGCGGTCCATCGACGGGATCAGAAAGAGGTCGATCAGCCAGCCGATGCCGAGCAGGCCGAGCGTGAAGAACCAGATCGTTCCGGTCACCGGCTTGCCGTAGTAGAAGCGGTGGGCGCCGGTGAAGCCGAAGATCCACAACGCATAGCCGATGACTTTCGAGTGGGTGTCTTGCTGCGTTATGCGGGAGGTCTACGGCGCGGCGCGGCGGCGCTCTCGGCGCGCGTCAACCGACGAGCGTCCACAACGTCACGACGCCAAGCGCAAGCAGCATCGAGATGCCGTAGGCGAGCGCGACAGCCAGATTGCGCGCGATCAGCACCCACCAGCGTCCGCCGTAGACGCGCCGGGTGGCCAGCAACGCATACATCGGCATCCACAAGATCGGCACAGCGGCCAACGCGCCCGGCAGAATCTGCACCAGCACGAGCGCCGCGAACCAGAAGGAATGCAGGTGCAGCGCGAAGACGAGATGCTCGGTGTAACGCAGGCGCCGGTTCAGCCACGCAAGCCTGACCCACATCGCGAACAGCGGCACGAGGGCGAACATCGCGCTGCCCCAGTGGCTGACGAAGCGCTGCGACGCCTGCTCGAACTCGCGGCGGACGTTCTTCGGGTCGAGATCGAAGCGGCGCTGCAGCCGCTCGCACATCGAAGTCGGCAGGCGCTCGCAGAAGAACACGCCGCGCTTGAGTCCGACGCGCGACGCACCGAGGCCAAACTCCGCGTTGACGTCCTCGGCGTGGACGATGCCCGGGCCGGGTGCATGCTCGACATCGATCGCGGTGCTCAGACGCAATCCGAGCAAGGCGATCAGGCTGATCGTCAGGTACAGCCGCAGCGGCAACACATAGTGGCGGCGGCGGCCGGCCAGATACTCGCGCGTCAACTGTCCGGGCCGCGCGAAGAGCAGCACGAGCGTGCGCCACAGCGCGCCCTCGGTCGCCATCACGCTGCCGCCGAACTGCTGGGCGAATTCACCGAGCGTCGGCGGCCGGACGTTCGTCTCCTGGCCGCAGTCCGGGCAGTACTTCGGACGCGGCGCGCCAAAAGCGCAACCGCAATTGAGGCAGGCGCAGTTCGCGTCCAGGAATGTCGTCATCGGCGCGTGCAACGGCGGGGCCGCAGCGTAGACAATGGCGCCGATGGTAGCGAGCGAAGCGTCCGCCGTGCAGCCGGCACTGCTCCTGGATCAGACCACCGAAGGCTTCGGCTGCCGCAGTCGTGTTCCACTCGGATGCGTGCGAGCGGCAATCGAACTTTCTGAGCCGGCCTTGGCGGCCCGGCCGGGCCCGATGCGCTGCGCGACGCCAATTGGCGTAACGCGCCCTTCCTTCGCATGAAAAGCCTGAAGGCTTGGCCGGCACGGTTGCGCGCAGGCGCGGCACGCGCATGGGGCCCGTGGGTCGGAATGGTCGACCGCAACTCGGTGCGCGCCGACGCCCAGGCCGGCCTCGTCGGCGCGATCGTCGTCCTGCCGCAAGGCATCGCGTTCGCCGCACTCGCCGGACTGCCGCCGGCCTGGGGGCTCTACACGAGCATCGTGCCGTGCATCGTTGCCGCGCTTGCCGGCTCGAGCCGCTTGCTGGTCTCGGGCCCGAGCAACGCGATCTCGCTCGCGCTGGCAAGCATGCTCGCGCCGCTCGCCGCGGTCGACAACCCGGCCTATCCGCTGCTCGCGGTCGCCGTCACGTTGGCGGTCGGCATCCTGCAGGCGGCGCTCGGCCTGCTGCGCCTGGGCGCGATCACGAACTTCATTTCGCCGACCGTGATGCTCGGCTTCCTGACCGGCGCGGCGATCCTGATCGGCGTCCAGGCCGGACACGACATGATCGCAAGCTGGCCGGAGTTCGCGGTCGGCGCTGTCACGCTCGCGACGGCCATCGTCTCCCGACGCTGGCTCGGCACCGGGCAGCACCTGCTCGCGGCGCTCGTCGTCGGCAGCTTGTGCGCGTTCGGCCTGTCGCGCTTCGGCATCAACACGGTTCTCGTCGGCGCGCTGCCACAGACCCTGCCCAAGCTCCATGCGCCGCCGGTCAGTTGGGGCGAGGCGCGCAAGCTCGGCGGCATCGCGTTCGCGATCACCATCATCGCGCTCGGCCAGACGATCGCGATCGGCCGCGCGCTGGCAAGCCGCCACGGCGAGCCGTTCGACCCGAATCGCGAGTGCCTGGGACAGGGCCTGTCGAACATCGCCGGCTCGATGTTCTCGTGCATGGTCGCGTCGGGTTCGATCAACCGCAGCGCGCTGAACGAGGAGAGCGGTGCGCGCACGCCGCTTGCGGCGGTGTTCTCCGGCCTGATGGTGATCGTGCTGCTGGTGATCGCCTCGCCGGTCCTCGCCTACATCTCGGTGGCGGCGATCGCCGGGCTGCTGATGGTCGTCGCCTGGGGGCTGCTCGACGTGGCGCAGTGGCGGCGCGTGCTGCACCTGGACCGCACCGAAGCGGCGATCGCGCTCGGCACCTTCGTCGCGACACTGACCTTCTCGCTCGACGCCGCGATCCTCGGCGGCGTCGCCGCCTCGCTCGTGACCTACCTGTACCGCAGCGCGCGGCCCTCGCTGCGGACGATGGGCTTCAACAAGACCTACGAAGATAGTGCGCTGCGGCCCTTCGTCATCGTCGACGAAGCGCCCGCCGGCACGCTGCCCGAGTGCCCTCAGTTGAAACTGCTGCGGATGGAAGGCTCGGTCTACTTCGGCGCCGTCGCGCACGTTGCCGAACACCTGCACATGCTGCGCACGCAAGCCGAACCGGCGAAGCGGCTGATGGTGATGACCAAGGGCATGACGACGATCGACATGGCCGGCGCCGAGATGTGGGACGCCGAACTGCTGCGCCGCCGCGCGATGGGCGGCGACCTGTACTTCCATCGCCCGCGGCCGCAGGTGATGGCGGTCTGGCAGCGCGGCGGCTTCCTCGACCGGCTCGGGCCCAACCACATCTTCGCGAGCAAGCGCGACGCCATCGCGACCATCGTGCCGCAGCTCGAAGACGAAATCTGCGCGCGCTGCACCGCGCGCATCTTCGACGAGTGCCGCTTCCGCCCGGGCGGCGCCGACTACAAGCCAGCTGTCGGTGACGCCGCGTTGGCGGGTGAACAACAATGACTGGCCCCGAGATTCGCTGCAGCATGGTGTCCGTCGTCGTCCTGCGCGGCGCAGGCGCCGACACGCGCATCCTGCTGCTGCAGCGCGCAAGCGAATACCTGCGCGGCGTCTGGAGCTACGTCGCGGGCCACATCGAGGACGGCGAGACCGCCGCGCAGGCGGCGCGCCGCGAGCTCGCCGAGGAGACCGGTCTGGCGCCGCGCGCCTTCTACGCGACGAGCTTTTGCGAGCAGTTCTACGACGCCGGCAACGATTGCATCATGATCGTTCCGGCCTTCGTCGCGTACGCCGACGGCGACTGCGCGGTGCGCCTGAACCGCGAGCACAGCGCCCTGCGCTGGCTGGCGCTCGACGCCGCGCTGCGCGAGCTGCCGTTCGGCAGCCAGCGCGAGCTGTTCGGCTACGTGCAGCGCGAGTTCATCGACCGTCCGCCGTGCGAACACCTGCGGATCGAAA
>CAZVNC010000242.1:0-4644 GCA_964628305.1 uncultured Ideonella sp. | reverse complement strand
CCACGCCCGGACAGCGGTCGACGACTTGAGCGACTCGACTTGTGCTGCGCTCATCGGAACGCCAGACAAGTTCGCGTGCTTAAAGTTCGCTGCCTTCAGGTCGGCCAATTCGAGCCGCGCCCCCGAAAGATCGCAGCGCATGAACCTTGCCTTCTTTGCGATTGCGGCCACGAGGGATGCGTCGCAAAAAACGGCGTAGTCGAGGCGGGTCAGATTCAGGTTCGCCTTGGTCAGATCCGCACGCGTGAAGTCCGCACCGATCGCAAACGCGCGCTCGAGGTTGGCAGACACGAGATTCGCATCGGTGAAATCAGCGTAGCCCAGCGCGGCGGAACTCAGATTCGCGTTCGCCAGCCTTGCACCGGCGAGTTCGGCGCGCTCGAGGTTGGCGCCAGCAAGGCTGGCGTAGCTCAGGTCGACTCCGCGCAGATCGGCCTGTCTCAGGTCGGCGTCCTCGAAGTCGGCCCGCCGGCCCTTTTGACCTCCTGACTCGAGCCATTGCGCATGCAGAGCGATTGCGTTATCGAGTTGTTCCTTGTCCATCGCCTGCGGCGTCCTGTACCGTGTCGTGCCGTTGCTTTGCTGCGCGAATTATCCACGCTGCACGCGCCGGTTCGCCTGCGCGGTTTGGCCGGCGCTGATGGGCCTTTCTGCCAGAATGCCGGCACCGCGCGGCGCGCGCACCGCGACGGCACGCGGCGCTGCCGTCCACCACCGCGGCACTGCCATGCTGATGCTCACCGACACCGATCCTGCGCTCGATCTTCGAGTGATCCACGCCCGGCGCGCGCTCGGCGAACCTGCGCTGCTGGTCGCGGAGGCCGCCAGCGCCACTCCATTTCGCGTGCTCTCGGCGTTCCTGACGCTGCTGCTGGGGATCGCCGTCGGCACGACGCTGCATGGCGAGCGGGCCGAGCGCATCGCGCGGCCGATGCACGCCCGGCTCGGCACCCGCATTGCCGGGCTGCGTTCGTTCGCCAGGTCGCAGGCACGTTCGCTGCAGTTCGTGTGGCGCGAACGCGCAGCGCTGCGCCGCGCCGGCCACCTGCATGCCCACGACCAGGTTTGCGGCCTCACCGCCTGGTTCGCGCAGCGATTCTGGGGCGTGAGTTTCGACTACGACGCACACGAGATCGTGCCGTTTCGACCGCGCCGCACCGGCCGCTGCCGCATGTTGCTCGAGTTCGCGTGGGAGCGCGCGATTGTTCGCAACGCACGCCGTTGCATCGTCGTGAACCAGCCGATGCGGCGCATCTACCGCCACCTGTACGGGCCGGCCAACTATGTGGTGCAGCCCAACGATTTCTTCGTCGATCGCGAGGTCGCGTTGTCGCCATCGGGGCAGCGTCTGCTCGTCTACGTCGGCTCGACCGGTGCGCATCGCCAGCTCGACGCGATGCTTGGCGTGGCGCGCCGGGACGACGCCGAGGTGACGCTCTACGTTCCGGACGCTGCGACCGTAGCCGCGGCGCTCGGCGTCCCCCGCTGCCATGAGCTGGCGGGCTACGAGACGGCGCTGATCGACGAGATCGCCGGCCAGGCGCCCTATTTCTGGTGCGCCTTCGACGCGGCCATCCCGTCCTACCGGCACAGCCTGCCCAACAAGTTCTTCCAGGCGATGGCGCTCGGCGCGCCGATCGTCGCGACGCAGGGCACCTACCTCGCGCGTCTGGTGCGCCGGCACGGACTCGGCGCGGTGATCGATGACGCACACGTCCAGGGCGAATCGCTGTGGGCACCAGTGCGCTACGAGGCTGCACGTGACGCGATGCGGCGGTTCCGGGCGGCGTACCGGCGCGGCGATGTCGTCATCTAGCGCCGATCCACCGGGCGGCGCCGGCTGCCTCGTCGCACGCAATCCCGGGCTGCTGCTGGTGCGCGGACTGCAGAGCTTCCTGGACCTTCCGATCCGTTTCCAGCCGGTGGGTCGCCCGCCGCGCAGCGCGGCGGCGGTGATCGGCTGGGGTCTCAAGGGCGTTGCACTGCGCGCGCGCGCTGCCGCCTTGCGCTACGGCGTGCCGTATCTCGCGCTCGAAGACGGCTTCCTGCGCTCAATCGTACCCGGCAGCGCCGAGGGGCCGTTGTCGCTTGCCGTCGACGATCTCGGCGTGTACTACGACGCGCACGCCGCTTCGCGGCTCGAGGAGCAGATCGCGCGCGAACACACCGACGCCGAACGCGAACGGGGCGCGGCGCTTGCCGCACTGTGGCGGCACGAACGCGTATCGAAGTACAACCACGCGCGCGAGTGGCAGCCGGCGCGCGATGATCCCTTCGTCCTCGTCGTCGACCAGACGGCGGGCGACGCTTCGATCCACTTCGGGATGGCCGACGCATCGACCTTCGCACGCATGCTGGAGGCCGCGCTCGACGAGCACCCGCACCTGCCCATCATCTTGAAGGTCCACCCTGATGTGGTCGCCGGGCGCAAGCACGCCCACTTCGGCGCGCTCACGCCGGGGCAGGCGGCGCGCGTCACGCTGCTGGCCGAAAACGCACACCCGCCGGGGCTGCTCGAACGCGCCGCTGCCGTCTACGTCGTGACTTCCCAGATGGGCTTCGAGGCGCTGCTCTGGGATCGCCCGGTGCGCTGCTTCGGCATGCCGTTCTACGCCGGCTGGGGGCTCACGCAGGACGAGCAGACGCCGCCTGTGAGGCGCGCCACCGGGCGGCGCATGGTGCGCGACGAACTCGTGCATGCGGCGCTCGTCGACTACACGCGTTGGGTTGATCCGGAAACCGGCGCGCGCTGCGAGCCCGAGCGCGTGATCGGCTGGATGGGGCTGCAGCGTCGCCAGCGCGAGCGCTTCGCGCCGCGCATTCAGGTTGTCGGTCTATCGAATTGGAAGCGGCCGATCGCGCGGCGCTTCCTCGCCGGCAGCGAACTGCGCTTCGTGGCCGACGCCCTGCCGCCAGCCGACGGTGAAGCGATCGCGGTCTGGGGCCGCGCCGCGCAGCACGGCGCTGCGGCTGCCACGAACGACGCGCCGCTGCTGCGCATCGAGGACGGCTTCCTGCGCTCGGTCGGCCTCGGCGCGAACTGGGTCACGCCGCTGTCGTGGGTGATCGACTGCAGCGGCATGTACTACGATGCGACGGCGCCATCCGATCTCGAAAAGCTGCTGCAGGACGCCGACTTCGACGCCGCGACGCTCGACCGCGCGCGCGCCTTGCGCGGGGCGATCGTCGCTGCGGGCATCACCAAGTACAACGTCGGCGCGGGCGGCTGGAGCAGGCCTACCGGCGCGGCGCGTGTCGTGCTCGTTCCCGGCCAGGTCGAGGACGATGCTTCAATCGCCTGGGGCGCGCCAGGGCTGCGAACGAATGCCGCATTGCTTGACGCCGTACGTTCGGCCTGTCCCGACGCGTACATCGTCTACAAGCCGCACCCTGACGTGCTCGCACGCAAGCGCCGGGGTGAGCCTCAGAGTTCGATTGGCGCTCTGGCATGCAACGAGATCGTCACCGGCGTCGCGATCCATCGGCTGTTCGAGCAGGTCGACGAAGTGCATGTGTTGACCTCGCTCGCCGGCTTCGAAGCGCTGTTGCGCGGCAAGCCGGTGACGTGCCACGGCAGCCCTTTCTTCGCCGGCTGGGGACTGACCCACGACACACATCCGAACTCGCGCCGCACCCGGCGCCTCGAACTCGACGCCCTGGTCGCGGGCGCCTTGATCGCCTACCCGACGTACGTCAGTCGCACCACCGGCCGCTTCACGACCCCCGAGCGGGTCTTGCATGAACTCGCGCACTGGGAGCACAGCGCACCCGCGATCGAGCCGGCGCCTATCCGGGTGCTGCGCCGCGTGAAGCACGCCCGGGACGGCTGGCGCGGCCGGCGCTGAAGTTCCTCGCCGAAGGTCACAGACGTCTCGCCTGCATCGCCTGCGCGAACGCGGCCGTGCCCGCACAGCCGGCGCGCCACGGACGCACGGCGACCGCCCCGATGCCCGGGGATTACGCGCCGCGCAGCACTTCGCGCAGCGCGTCGACGATCCGATCCTGCTGCGCAGCGGTCAGGTCGGCGCTCATCGGCAAGCTCATCACGCGTTGCGCAGCACGCACGCTGTGCGGGAAGCTCGCCGGGTCATGGCCGGCGGCATACGCCGGCTGATGGTGCAGCGGCTTCGGGTAGTGCACCGCGGTCGGGATGCCGCGCTCGGCAAGCGCCGCCTGCACGCGCGCCCGATCGTCGACCAAGACGGTGTACTGCGCCAGCACGCTGTCGCGGTCGGCGCGCGTCGTCACGCGCTCGACGCCGGCGGCGTCGAGCAGCGCGCCGTAGCGTGCGCCGATCTCCTGGCGGCGCTGCAGTTCCCACTCGAAACGCTCCAGCTTGGCGAGCACGACGGCGCACTGCAAGGTGTCCATACGCCCGCCGACGCCGACGCGGGTGTGGGTGTAGCGCGCACTCTGGCCGTGGACGCGGATCTCGCGGCAGGCCTGCGCCAACGCATCGTCGCTGGTGAAGATCGCGCCGCCGTCGCCGTAACAGCCGAGCGGCTTGCTTGGAAAGAAGCTCGTGCAGCCGAAGGTCGAGAGGTTGCAACTCTTGCGGCCCTTGTAGTTCGCGCCGAAGCTCTGCGCTGCGTCCTCGATCACGGCCAGGCCGTGGCGCGCGGCGATCGCGTTGATCTCGTCCAT
>CAZVNC010000241.1:0-4646 GCA_964628305.1 uncultured Ideonella sp. | reverse complement strand
TTCAGGACTACGCGCTGTTCCCGCACTTGAGCGTGGCGCGCAACGTCGCCTTCGGCATCGCGCATCTGGCGCGCGACGAACGCTCGCAGCGGGTGCAGGAAGTGCTCGACCTCGTCGGCCTGGCCGACGCCGCGCAGCGCGCGCCGCACCAGTTGTCGGGCGGGCAGCAGCAGCGCGTCGCGCTGGCCCGTGCGCTCGCACCGCGGCCGAGACTGCTGCTGCTCGACGAGCCGTTCTCGAATCTCGACGTCGAGCTGCGCGAACGCCTCGCGCAGGAACTGCGCGCGATCCTGAAGGCAAGCGCGACGACCGCGCTCTTCGTCACCCACGACCAGCAGGAGGCATTCGCCGTCGGCGACCGGATCGGCGTCATGCGCGAAGGGCTGCTGCTGCAATGGGACGATGCGTACGCGCTCTACCACCGGCCGGCCTGCCGCTTCGTCGCCGAGTTCATCGGCCACGGCGTGTTCGCGCCGGCGCAGATCGTCTCCGCAGCCGGCGGGCCGGTCGTGCGCACCGCGCTCGGCGATCTGACGGACGCCGCCGAATGCCCGCTGCCGGAGGCCTACCCGGACGGCGCCTGCGACCTGCTGCTGCGCGCCGACGACATCGTGCACGACGACGACTCGCCGGTGCGCGCCCGGATCGAGCGCAAGGCCTTCCTCGGCGCCCGCTTCATCTACACGCTGCGGCTTGCGAGCGGCGAGCGCGTGCTGGCGCAGGTGCCGTCGCACCACGACCATGCGATCGGCGAGTGGATCGGCATCCGGCCGGAAGTCGACCACCTCGTCACGTTCGCGCGCGAAGCTGCATAGGGGTCTGGGCTACTTGTAGCCGACCTCGTCGAGCAAGCGCTGCACCTTGACCTGGTTCATGCCGATCACGGAGACCGGCACCGTGTCGGCCTTGAACGTCCCCATCGCGTCGAGCGCCGGGTTGGCGATCTTCAGGCCCTTGACCGCCGGCCATTCGTTGTTGCCGTCGGCGAAGTGGCGCTGCGCATCGTCGCTCGCGAGGTACTCGAGGAAGAGCACGGCGGCGTCGCGATGCTTCGCGTGGCGGGCGACCGCGCCGCCGGCGATATTGACGTGCGCGCCGTGGCCGGCCTGATCCGGGAACACCATTGCGACCTTCTCGACGACGGCGCGGTCCTCGGGCTTGGTCGAGCGCATCAGGCGCGCGAAATAGTACGAATTCGTCAGCGCGACCTGGCACTCACCGCTCGCGACAGCGCGTATCTGGTCGGTGTCGCCGCCCTTGGGCGGGCGCGCCATGTTGGCGACGATGCCGCCGAGCCAGGCCTTGGTCTTGGCCTCGCCCAGGTGCTCGAGCATCGCGCCGAACAAGGACAGGTTGTACGGATGCGAGCCCGAACGCGTGCAGACCCGGCCCTTGTTCACCGGATTGGCGAGCATCTCGTAGCTGGCGGCGTCGGCCGGCTTGACGGTCGCCTTGTTGTAGACGATGACTCGCGCGCGGGTCGAGAAGCCGAACCATTGCGAGCCGTCGCCGCCATCCTTGCCGCGCAGCGCCGCCGGAATGCGCGCTTCGAGCTTGGCGGACCTGACCGGCTGAAAGAGGCCGTCGACCTCGGCGCGCCACAGGCGCGATGCATCGACGAGCAGCACGACATCGGCCGGGCTCGACGCGCCCTCGCTCTTCAGGCGGGCGAGCACGGCGGTGTCGTCGGTGTCGATGCGCCGGATCGGAATGCCGGTCACCTTTGTAAAGCCGGCGTAGAGTGCCTCGTCGGACGCATAGTGGCGGGCACTGTAGATGCTGAGCTCGCGCTCCTGCGCGGTCGCATGCAAAGCCAGGGCGGCCAGAGCGGCCACGAACAGCCCTCTGATGAGTGCGGTCATCCTCATTCCTTCTCTCCAGGGAAATCGATCCGGGAAGTATAAACGTAAATGAGAACGCGTCTCACTATCTTAGACGACGAGCACGACGCACCGATCTCTCGAGGCAGGCCCGGTCCGGGCCAGACAGAGGCACTGCCCTGTCAATCGTCGTGTCGGCACCCGGCGGTGCGGTGGGGAAGCAAGAGCCGCTCGACCAATCGTCAAGGCTGATGCAACTTTCCGGGCCAGTTGCGACTCCACTGACGCAACTGATTTCATATACTGGCACAGTTGCATTCCATTTCTAGAAGCGGTATCGCCATGGGTTCGAAATTGAAGGTCAGCGGCTGGATCGCGATCGGTGTCGTCGCCGGTGCGCTGGGCGCGATACAACTGCAGGCGATTGCGCGCAACTCGGTCGCCCAGTTGCCGCTCGAAGAGCTGCAGCAGCTCGCCGCCGTGTTCGCGATGGTCAAGTCCGACTACGTGGAACCGGTCGACGAGAAGAAGCTGATCAACGACGCGATCTCCGGCATGGTCGCCGGGCTGGATCCGCATTCGCAGTATTTCGACAAGAAGACGTTCAAGGAATTCCGCGAGGGCACGACCGGCAAGTTCGTCGGTGTCGGCATCGAGATCGGCATGGAGGACGGCCTCGTCAAGGTCATCTCGCCGATCGAAGGCACACCCGCGTTTCGGGCCGGGCTCAAGAGCGGCGACCTGATCACGAAGATCGACGACACCTACGTCAAGGGCCTGACGCTCGACCAGGCGGTGAAGAAGATGCGCGGCGAGCCCAACACCAAGGTCACGCTGACGATCTTCCGCAAGAACGAAAGCCGCAGCTTCCCGGTGACGATCACGCGCGAGGAGATCCGCCAACAAAGCGTGCGCGCCAAGCTCGTCGAGCCGGGCTACGCATGGATTCGCTTGAGCATCTTCCAGGACCGCACGGTCGACGACTTCGTGCGCAAGGTCGACGAGCTCTACAAGCAGGACCCGAACATCAAGGGCATCGTGCTCGATCTGCGCAACGACCCGGGCGGCCTGCTCGAGGGCGCGGTCGCGATCGCCTCGGCCTTCTTGCCGAGCGACGCCGTGGTCGTGACGACCAACGGCCAGGTTTCCGACAGCAAGGCCACGTTCAAGGCCGCGCCCGAGTACTACATGCGCCGCGGCGGCACGGACCCGCTCAAGAGCCTGCCGGCCGCAATCAAGCGCGTGCCGTTGATCGTGCTCGTCAACGAGGGTTCGGCTTCGGCCAGCGAGATCGTCGCCGGCGCACTGCAGGACAACAGGCGCGCCACGATCATGGGGGCACAGACCTTTGGAAAGGGCTCGGTGCAGACGGTTCGCCAGCTCTCGCCGGATACGGCGCTCAAGATCACGACCGCGCGCTACTACACGCCTTCGGGCAAGTCGATCCAGGCCACCGGCATCGTGCCCGATGTGATGATCGACGAAACGGCCGACGGCAACGTCTTTGCCGCGCTGCGCGTGCGCGAGTCCGATCTCGAAAAGCACATCAGCAGCGGCCAGGGTCCCGAACACGAGGACAAGGCGCGCGAGCAGGCGCGTGAAGACGCGCGCAAGAAGCTCGAAGACGAGATCGCGAAGAACGCCTTGCCCAAGCCGCTGCCCGAGTTCGGCAGCGACAAGGACTTTCCGTTGATGCAGGCGCTCAATCGCCTGAAGGGTCAACCGGTGATGGTCTCGAAGACGATGGTCGAACGCAAGGCCGAGACCGGCACGAACTGATCCAGGATACCCGCTCCGAACGCCCGCTCCCGTCGCGGGCGTTCTTCTTTGCGGGTTCGCGGCTTCACCGCTCGAATGCTCACACGATGAACGACGACCAGCTGCTGCGCTACTCGCGCCACATCCTGCTCGACGAGATCGGCATCGAAGGCCAGCAGCGGATCCTCGCCTCGCGGGTGCTGGTGATCGGCGCGGGGGGCCTGGGCTCACCTGTCGCACTCTATCTCGGCTGCGCCGGCATCGGCAGCATCACAATCGCCGACGCCGACGATGTTGACCTGACCAACCTGCAGCGCCAGATCGCGCACCGGTTGGCGAGCGTCGGCCAGCCCAAGGTGCAATCGGCAATGCGCGCGATCGCCGAGATCAATCCCGATGTCCGGGTTCATCCGCTGCGCCAGCGCGTCGACGCGCAGTCGCTCGCACCGCTCGTCGACCAAGCTGACGTGGTGCTCGATTGCAGCGACAACTTCGCGACGCGCCATGCGATCAACGCGGCCTGCGTCACAGCGGGCAAGCCGCTCGTGTCGGGCGCCGCACTCGGCTTCGATGGCCAGGTCTCGGTGTATGACGCCCGATCGGGTCCCTGCTACGCCTGCGTCTTCGCACCGGATGCGACATTCGAAGAAGCGCAGTGCTCGACGATGGGGGTTTTCGCGCCCGTCGTCGGCATCATCGGCACGATGCAGGCGGCCGAGGCGATCAAGCTCGTCGCCGGCATCGGCACGTCGCTCGCCGGGCGGCTGCAGATGCTCGATGGACGCACGATGACGTGGAGCGAGATCCGCATCGCGCGCCAGACTGCTTGCACGGTGTGCGGCCATCTGCATTGAACGCCACACTGCCCACGCCCGGGCGACGATCCCTTAAGCTCGGGCCATTGTCTGAACGGACCCACGCATGAACAAGCGCAAAGTGCTCAATGCGCGCAACTTTCCCTCGGCACAGCAGGAGGCCAAGGCCGCCGCGCCGCTGTCGCACTACGACGGACCCGAAAGCGCCTACCGACTCGCGTTCACCGACACCGAATTCCTGTTGCGCGAGGAA
>CAZVNC010000240.1:2874-4661 GCA_964628305.1 uncultured Ideonella sp. | reverse complement strand
TGGTCGCTGCAGCACGTCGATTCGCCGAAGTCGATCTCGCTCGCGAAGACGGCGCTCGCGCTCGCGCTGGATCGAGCGGACATCGCCGCCGAAGGCTGGGCGCGGCTCGTGCAGGGCTTTCACTGCCTCTATTTCGCAACGCCCGCCGAGGCCGCGCCCGAACTGAACCGGGCCAGGGCCTGCTTCGAGGCTAGCGCCGACCGCGCTGGGGCAATCCTTGCCGAGGCCGGCCTGGCGCGCGGCCTGTGGCGCTCGGGCCGAAGCCGCGAAGCGCTCGAGAAGGTGCTCGCGCTGCGCGACGAAGGCCTGCAAGTCCTGGACCGCGACCAGAGCGGCATCCTGCTCAACACGATCGCCGGCTGCTATTCGGCACACGGCCAGTCGGAACAGGCCTTCGCCTACATGTACCAGGCGCTGCGCGGCGCCGGCCCCAGACAGAGACAAGGCTTCGACGCGGTACTGCATTGCAATCTGGCGCACGAACTGCTTCAGCTCGGCGATTGCCCGGAGGCGCTGCGCCACATCGACCAGGGGATCGAGCGTTGCGCCGGATTCGTCAATTCGCGCCTGCTCGCCGTGCTGCTGATCAACCGCATCATCTGCCTGATCGAACTCGGACGGCCGGCCGAGGCGCTGCCCGACATCGCGCGCGTGCTCGAGCTGCCGACCGACGAGAGCGGGCGCGGCACGATGAGCTCGCACTTCGAGACTTTCGCGATCGCGGCGTTTCGCGCCGGCGAGACGGCGCTCGGCCATGAACTGGCGCAGCGCGCGGCAGGCGCTCCGCAGACGCCGCTCGCCGATGAGAAGGTCGAGCGCATCGTCACCGCCGCGCTCGATGCGCTGCACCGCGGCGCGATGCAGGAGGCTTCGGACTGTCTCGAGGCGGCGCTACCCCTGGTCGGCGCGGCCGAAGGCAGCAAGGCCGCCGAAGGCCTGAGCCTGCGCACACGCTGCCTGTTCTTCCTCGCACAGGCCGACTTGTTCGAGCAGCGCGGCGAACCAGCGCGCGCGCTCGAGTCGCTGCGCGTCTGGCAACGCGTTCATCAGGAGCGCGCACAGCTTGCGTCGCGCGCACGCTACCAGGCTGCCGCGCTGCACACCGAGCTGTTGCGGATGCAGCACCGGCTCGAGGACAGCATCGCCCGGCGCCGCCGCACCGAACGCGCGCGCGCCGAGCTCGAGGCGATCAACCAGACGCTATCCTGCAAGATCGAGGAGGTGCAGTCGCTGCAGGAAGCGTTGCGGCAACAGGCGACGCGCGACTTCCTGACGCAGCTCTTCAACCGCCGCCACCTGAACGACGCCCAGCCGTCGATGCTCGCGCTCGCGGCGCGCGACCGCCAGGCGCTCAGTGTCGCGATCATCGACCTCGATCACTTCAAGGCCGTGAACGACGAGCACGGCCATGGGTTCGGCGACGCACTGCTCACCGCGTTCGGCGATCTGCTCGTCAAACAGGGACGCAAGAGCGACGTCGCGTGCCGCTACGGCGGCGAGGAGTTCTGCCTGCTGATGCCGCGCACCGATGCCCGGGCCGCGCGCCGCAAGCTGATCGAGTTGCTGCGCATCTGGCGCGGCACGGTGTTCCGCTTCGACGGCGCGACGCTCGTCGGGCAGACCTTCTCGGCCGGGGTGTGCGATTCGCTCGCCCAGCCGAAGACGATGGCCGCGTTGCTCAAGGCGGCCGACGACGCCTTGCTCGCCGCCAAACAACTCGGGCGCGCGCGCGTGCTGTGCGCCACCGACCTGGCGCCGCTGCGCTCGGCGTAGCCGGCCGGCGCCGA
>CAZVNC010000240.1:0-2774 GCA_964628305.1 uncultured Ideonella sp. | reverse complement strand
ATCACTCGCCCAATACGCGCTCGACCGGAGCGCTGATCCTGCTCGAGGAGCTCGGCGCCGACTACGAACTGAACGTGCTGAACATGAAGACGGGCGAGCAGCGCCAGGCGGCCTACCTCGCCGTCAATCCGATGGGCAAGGTACCGGCCGTCGAGCACGCCGGCGCACTCGTCACCGAACAGGGCGCGGTGTTTCTCTATCTGGCCGATCTGTACCCCGAGGCCGGCCTCGCGCCGCCGATCGGCGATCCCTTGCGCGGCCCCTACCTGCGCTGGATGGTGTACTACGGATCGTCGTTCGAGCCGGCAGTGATCGACCGCGCGCTGAAGCGCGAACCGGCGCCGGCGTCGACCAACCCCTACGGCGACTACGACACGATGCTCGCGACGCTCACCGATCAGCTCGCCAAAGGCCCCTACCTGCTCGGCGAGACCTTCAGCGCGGCCGACGTGCTGTGGGGCACCGCGCTCGGCTGGACGACGCGCTTCAAGCTGGTGCCCGAGACGCCGGTGATCCTCGACTACATCGCGCGCGTCGGCGCCCGGCCGGCGGTGGCCCGCGCGAGGGCGAAGGACGCCGAACTGGCGGCCGCCCAGGCCTGAAAGCACATCCGCGTGGAATCGCGCCCGCTCGGCCGCTCGGGCCTGCTCGTCGCCCCGCTCGCCTTCGGCGGCAACGTCTTCGGCTGGACGGTCGACGAGCGGACATCGTTTGCACTGCTCGATGCGTTCGTCGACGCCGGCTTCAACCTGATCGACACTGCCGACGTCTACTCGCGCTGGGTCCCCGGCCACGCCGGCGGCGAGTCGGAGACGATCATCGGCCGCTGGCTGCAGGCGAGCGGCAAGCGCAGCCGCATCGTCCTCGCGACCAAGGCCGGCATGGAGATGGGGCCGGGGCAGTCGGGCTTGTCGCGCCGCTACCTGCGCAGCGCCGTCGAGGCGTCGCTTCGCAGGCTGCAGACCGACCATATCGACCTCTACCAGTCGCACGACGACGACCCGGCGACACCGATGGATGAAACGCTGGGTGCCTACGCCGAACTGATCCGCGAGGGGAAGGTGCGTGCAATCGGCGCATCCAACTTCAGCGCAGCGCGACTCGCACTCGCATTGGCGACGAGCAAGCGCCTGGGCCTGCCGCGCTACGAGACCTTGCAGCCGCTCTACAACCTCTACGACCGCGCCGCCTACGAGGCCGAGCTCGAACCGCTGTGCCGCGCCGAGGGCCTGGGCGTGATCCCGTACTATGGCCTGGCAAAAGGCTTCCTGACCGGCAAGTACCGCAGCGCGGCCGATATCGGCCAGAGCCCGCGCGGCGCGGGCGTGAAGGGCTATCTGAATGCACGCGGCATGCGCATCCTCGCCGCGCTCGACGCAGAAGCGGCCGAGAGCCGCTCGACGCCGGCGCAGGTCGCGCTGGCCTGGCAGATGGCCCGACCGGGCCTGACCGCGCCGATCGCGAGCGCAACCAGCCTCGCCCAGTGGCAGGAGATCAAAGGCGCCGCAAGCCTGGAGTTGAGTGCCGCTGCGATCGCGAGGCTGGACGCGGCGAGCGCCCCGGATCACTGACATCGGCCGTTGGTCGCGCGGTCCGGCCGCAAACGGGCACACTCGACGCCATCAAAGGAGACGGCCATGGATCACCTGAGCGGGCTCGACGCCGCGTTCCTCTACCTCGAGACGCCCGAGACGCCGATGCATGTCGGCAGCCTGCACATCTACGAATTGCCGGCCGGCTACAAGGGGAACTTCGTCGACGATGTTCGAGCGCACATCGCGCGTCGGCTGCATCTGGCACCGGTCTTTCGGCGCAAGCTGCTTGCGATGCCGCTCGATCTGGCGAACCCGATCTGGGTGCGGGACGACGATCCCGACCTCGAATCTCACATCCGAAGCGCCGAGTTGCCCAAACCGGGCAGCCGCGAGCAGCTCGACCGGCTGGTCGGCAAGTTGCACTCGAAGCTGATCGACCGCAGCCGTCCGCTGTGGGAGTTCCACGTCATCGAAGGTCTGCGCACGCCGCCCGATGCACCGGCCGGCACCCGCCACGTGGGCTTCTATGCGAAGGTGCACCATGCGTCGCTGGACGGCGCGAGCGCAGTCGTGCTCGCCAACGCCATGCTCGACGTGACGCCCGTTCCGCGCGAGGTGCGCGCCGCACCGGACGGCGACGCACCGGCGGCAGACGCGTACAGCGCGGCCGAACTCGCCGGCGCCGGGTTGCGCCACCTGGGCGGGCAGGTTCTGGAGCTCGGACGCGCACTGCCGACGATCGCGCGCACCGCGGCGAAGCTGCTGCGGCCGCCGTCCGGCGCCGCGCGCGGCGCGAGCAGCGGTGCGCCGCGCCTGTCGCTCCCTGCGCACTGGTTCGGCCCGCGCACGGCGTTGAATGCAAACATCACCCATCAGCGTGCGTTCGCGAGCGTCTCGATCCCGCTCGGAGAGGCCAGGCGCGTCGCCAAGGCGCACGGCGCATCGCTCAACGAGGTCGTGCTCGCGATCTGCTCGGGCGCGCTGCGCCATCGCCTCGCCGCAGCCCACGCGCTACCGGCCAAGCCGCTGCTGGCCGCGGTGCCGGTGAGCCTGCGCGAGGCGGGCAACACGCAGATGAACACGCAGGCGTCGATGATGCGCATCAGCCTGGCGAGCGACGTCGCCGATCCGCTTGCGCGGCTGCGCGCGATCCACGCCGCGAGCGCATCGGCCAAGGCGCTGACGTCGAGCGTCAAGTCGGTCCTGCCGACCGACTTCCCTTCGCTCGGCGCGCCGTGG
>CAZVNC010000239.1:0-4669 GCA_964628305.1 uncultured Ideonella sp. | reverse complement strand
AAGGCGGCGCCGCGGGCGGGCGCATCGTCGCCGAGGGCACGCCGGAGCAGGTGGTGGCAATGGGCAGTCACACCGGCGTCGCGCTGGCGCCGGTGTTGGCGCGGCAGTAGCCGCGACCGGGAGGTGTGCGCCAGAACGCAGGCCTCTGGCTATAGCCGTCATACATCCGCAGCCCTAGCTCCCGGGCCCGCTGAACGCCCTGAGCGTGAGTCCTGACGATGGCCGACACCTCGGCCGCGGTCTGGCGCGTGGGCGCGTAAAGGCGTGCCGACAGGCTCACCGCGCCCATCGGCATCTTCGAGGGGCGCCTCGATGCGTGCCGGCGCTAGCAGTCGCGCCCCGGCCTCGACCGCGCCCTTGCACAGGATGTCGTCGAGCTGGCGGCGCGGCAGCACGGCAACCCTGCCCGGCACGTCGATGCGCCCGCCGCTCGGCCCGACGCAGCCCACATGCGTCGCCGCTTGCGCCTGCGCCGTCACGGCGTCGAGCAGGCCGAGGCGCGCGCACGCGCTGCCCGCCGGCGCGCTGTGCCGGATCTATACAGGTTCAGTGAAGGGCGGCGAAGCGCAGCGCGAACTGCATCTCGATCAACGGCACCGGATAGCCCATGCGGCAACGCCAGCCGCGAAACGCCTGCGCGCTCACCCCCGCCTGCGCCAACGCCGACTCGACGGCCGGCCGGTGGTCGGGGGTGCCGTCAAGTTCGAGCGCGCGCGCTCCGGGCGGCAGCTGCTCGATGCGCGCCGTCAGGTTGACGCGCCGCAGGTGCGGCTGGCCGGGCTCGATGACGACCGCCGGGGTGCCGCTCGGGCCAGGCAGATAGAAGCCCACCTCCGGCCGGGCGTCGGGCCACACGCCCTCGGCGATGTGGATGTCGCGCACCAGCGTGCGGCACGGCGTGTGCAGCATGTAGGTGCGCAGGTTGATCCATGGCGATTCCGGCGCCAGCGGCTCGGCGCGCAGCACGCGAAACGCCGTCGTCACACGCGCCGGCATCGGCGCGTCGTGGCCGGGTCGCAAGACGAAGATCGTCGTCGCCCCTTCGGACTGCACCTGCAGGTCGGGCGGCGGCAGGCTGCATCCTGCATCGACGAGGTAG
Organism: uncultured Ideonella sp.; assembly: GCA_964628305.1. GTDB lineage: Bacteria > Pseudomonadota > Gammaproteobacteria > Burkholderiales > Burkholderiaceae_C > CAIKUF01. Next base: position 3,570 of record CAZVNC010000239.1, on the reverse strand, counting down.
GCCGCCGGGTCGATGCTCGCCTCGGCGCCGGCCAGCGGCAGCATCTGTGGCGCGTCGTCGCGGCCCGGCTTGGCGGTGTGCACGCTCAGCAGCGGCAGGGCGACGCTCGCCGCCGCGCGCTGCAGGCCAAGGCGGCGCTGCACCTCGATCACGTCGACCTTGACCGGGTCGGCCGAGGGCACGACGAACAGCGATGTCGTCAAGGTCTCGCAGAAGTGGCCGAACAGGAACGACTGCGCCTTGAACGAGGCCTGGCGCGCGATCTGCTCGCGCCGCTCGCGGATCACCGTCGAGGCTTCGCCCATCTGCGCGTCGAGCGTCTGGCGTCCGCCGGGCAGTGCGTCGATGAGCTACTCGAAGCGCTTGACGGCGGCCTCCATGTCGCGCAGCAGGCTGGCGTCGGCGAGACCGCTGGCATGTTCGATCAGGATGCGCAGGCCGGTCGGCGACGGCACGGTGTGCAGGAAGTCGTTGTCGTCGTGCGTGCGCACTGCCTGCACGATCCGGCTGGCCAGGCTCTTGTCGATGCCCGGCCCCTGCGTCAGGCGCATCGGCCGCGGCGGGTCGCCAGCCAAGGTGTGCACGATCGGCGTCAGGCAGACGCGCAGCGCGGCCGCGACGCGCGCGATCTGGCGCGCCGGGTCGTGCGCGTCAGCGCTGGCCGGCTCGAGGTCGAAGTGGGGGACGGGATCGTTCATGTGCGCGCCGGCCCGCGCACGGGCGGGCCGGCGATGTTACGGCTGGCGGCGGACGATCAGGCTGCGCGAGGCCCAGGGCTCGGCCCGCTGCTGCTGCGTTACCGCGATCACCTTGCCGTCCGGCGTGACGGCGCCCGAGGAGTACGTCGTCCACCCGGGCCGTGCGGGCGCGCCGTTGGCGGCCATCCAGTCGGCGGTCTTCTGCATGCCGGTCTCTGGGGTCCAGATGAATGCATCGGACGTCGGCTTGCCGGCGTCGGGGTTGTTCTGCCCGACGACGACGCTGCCGTCGTCGCTCACGCCCAGCGGCATCGAGGAGGCGATCACGCCGGGCCGCTTGGGCATGACGCCGAGATAGCTCTTCGCCCACGACGTGCCGTTCCACTTCCACATCGTCGCCGTCAGCTGGTCGCCGTTGGCCGGGTCCGGCGTCTGGCCGACGACGATCTTGCCGTCGGCGCTGACGGCGGTCGCTTCGGTGAACCACCCGCTGTCGTCCAGCGTCGTGCGCACGCCGTTCACCCAGACCGTGGCGCGCCAGTTGCGCGACTCGGGATGCTCATCCCAGCCGACCAGCACGCTGCCGTCGCGGTTGGCGGCGTTGATGCGGCTGTTGGCACCGCTGCTGCCGAGGTCGACCATCCCGGTGGCGGCGGTCCAGCGCATCGCGTGAGCGCGCCAGGTGTCGTTGCCCACCCAGTACAGACCGGCCGCGACCTTGCCGTCGCCCGAGAGCGCCCAGGCGGAGCTGTTCTCGCCGTCGACGAAGCCCATGTCGGCGGGGCCCGGAACGGAGATCATCTTCCAGCCCTCGGCCTCGGTCCAGCGGCCGGCAGTCGAGTAGGTGCCGTCGTCCGACAGGACGGTGGCCGAGATGCTCTTGCCGTCGTCGGAGATGCCCGGCGCGCCCGAGCGATGGCCGAGCGCGTCCATCGTGCTGCGGCCGAGCGGAACGACGCCGGTGGCGCGGCTCCAGCGGAAGGTCTCCCAGTTGCCGGGCAACTGGCCGGTCGCGGCGCGCCCATTGGCCGACAGGCCCATCACGATGGCGCCGTCGATGCGCTGGACGTTGAGGGTCTCGGCGTGCGCCGCCAGCGCGGGCACGAGCGCCAGGACGGCGATGGCGCCGGTGCGGCGCAGGTCCAAAGTAGGCATGGGGCTTTCCTTGATCAGGCGTGATGAGGGCGCGCTGCTTGGCGCCAGGGAGGCGGCACGGCATCGACGGGTGCGCCATGTTATTCACTCTCAGATTTCTCTCAGAGAGTACTTACCCTTCCCCGCAATGGGTGCCCGGGCACCCATTGCCCCAGCCTTGTGCCGTCCCCGCGTTCCGATCGGAGCCCCCCGAAGCGCCCTACCCCACAACACCTCGCGAGGGTCTCGCACTCGCCGTTCGTGCGCCGGCGCCGTGCCGTGCGCGAAGATGCGGGTCTCCGGCCCGAGCCGTCCGTGCTGCACCGCCTCGTCGACGCCGGTCACAGTGTCGTCGTCATCGAGCACGACCTGGACGTGATCGCCGAGGCCGACTGGGTGATTGACCTCGGGCCCGAAGGTGGCGCCGCGGGTGGGCGCATCGTCGCCCTGTGCACGCCCGAGCAGGTGGTAGCAACGGGCAGCCACACCGGCGTGGCGCTGGCGCCTGTGTTGGTGCGGCGGTAGTTTGGCGAACAGGGAGGCGGGCATCGAGGGCATATGCCCTGAGCCCAGTTCACTGGCAAGCCGAACACCGGGATCGTCGAAAACGACAGAACCCGCCGCAGCGGGTTCGTATCGTCCGACGACGGGGCAGTCTTAACGGGGCAATTGCCTGCGGCGCGCCGCCGCGCCAAGCCACATCAAGCCCGCAATCATCAGCACATAAGTCTGCGGTTCGGGGATGGCGACGGGCGTGAACGAAAAGTCGTCCCACGTAACACCCGCGCCATCGATCGAAGTCAACACCACGCGCGTGACGTTTCCGAAAGCGGTGAGGTCAACCGGGTCGTAGCTCGTGAAGACGCCGTCGTAGCTGATGCCCACGTCGGCGGCAAAGACGCCATTCACGTACACCGCCGCATTGCTCAGCAACCCAGGGCCCTCCTCACCGGCAGACGTAAAGCGCAGGTCGTTCACCGGATTGGTGAAGTCCACGGTCGTCACCCCGGAACAACTGCCGTCGTAGGCGCAGAAGTCCTCCGACACGCCTGCCCCTCCGATGTAGACCTCGCCGGTCGACGAGGTGAAGGTGGCGTCCGGATAGATCAGGGTCGGCGTTCCTTGCACGCCAAAGCTTCGATCCGAAAAATCGATCAGCACGGCATGCGCGCCCAGTGATGCGCTCAGGCCAAGCGCTGCCACGAATGCGTTGGCTGCAAAACGACGTTGCTTCATGAGTCCCTCCTGATGTATCCAACATTGGACAGACTCAATCTAGCGAATGTCGCAGTCCGGCGCAACGGGAAACGGCGCGAAACGGACGGCCCCCCCTAGAACGAAGGTGAGCAGCCGACGATCGGATCGCTCAATCGCTTGTGGCGCGCAATTCAGCGCGCAGGCCTCGCGGATGGTGCCTTCCATCAGGCCGCTGTCGCCGAGGAAGACGAAAGTGCGGTGGTCGACGTTGGCGTGCCCGGGACGGTTGAACGCGTTGGCCAGCATCACCCGGTCGGAGGCACTCGAGCTCTTCGCGATCGGCTCCCAGTTCAGAAGGCGCCGAGCGCGCGCTTGCGCCGCTCCATCATGCGCCAGATGAAGGGCGTGAAGATGAGCTGCATCGCGAGCTCCATCTTGCCGCCCGGGACGACGATGGTGTTGGCGCGCGACATCCACGACTTGTCGACCATGCTCAGCAGGTAGGGGAAGTCGATGCCTTTCGGGTTGGCGAAGCGGATCA
>CAZVNC010000238.1:0-4748 GCA_964628305.1 uncultured Ideonella sp. | reverse complement strand
CATGCGTTGCTCCGTGGGGAAGTCGACGCCGCGCTGCGTCGACCCGAGCGCCCGCCGCGCGCGGCGCCGGCGGGCTGGGTGGTCCGCGACGCGCGGCGCTTGCCGTTGTCGTCCGTTCCGGGTTTGATCGGTGCCGGCGCCTCGCCGGAGGGCGCGTCGTCGAGCGCGGCGGCGGCGATGAACGCCTTGCGCGCTTCGCGCAGGTTGTCTTCCATAGCCGCGGCGGCGCGGTCGCCGTCGCCCTTGGCGAGCGCGGCCGCAACGCCCTCGAGGCCGCGCAGCACGATCGCGCGCACTTTGGCGTCGCCCAGCGTCAGAACCCGGATGCGCTGCATGTGGTCGGCGTACTGCTCGACGACGCGCACCAGCCGCGCGTTCGGAACGAGCGCGAGCCAGGCGCTGCGAAAGCGCGCCGCGGCGTCGCGAAAGCGCGCCGCATCGTCCGCCGCGTCGGCGGCGATCGCGTCCGCGAGCGCGGCGTCGATCGGCGCGCGCACGTCGGCGTCGCGCGTGCGCGCGGCGACGCGCCGCAGCGCCGCCGGCTCGACGAGGAAGCGGATCTCGTAGATCTCGTCGACGTCGTCGAGCGTCAGCGCCGGAACGACGTAGCTGCGGCCGACCGTCGACAGCAGCCCCTCGCTCGACAGCCGCATCATCGCCTCGCGCACCGGCGTGCGCGAGACGCCGAGCCGTTCGGCAAGCTGCACCTCCTGCAGCAGTTGCCCGGCGCCGATCGCGCCGCTGCGCAGATGCGTCTGCAACGCCTGGTAGACCTGATCGCCGAGCGCGGCCTGGCGCTTGACGGGCTTGAGCGAAGGGGGCAAGAAGGGCTCCGAAGGCATTCACGCCGAATGCGTACTGGACACTGTATACAAAGGGGCGGGCAAGTCAAACCGGGAAATCCCTGATCACGCCGCGGCGCCGCGCTACGATCGCCGCGTCCCTTCGGAGTCCCGCCCATGCACCTCGTCTGCCTCGATCTCGAAGGCGTCCTCGTCCCCGAGATCTGGATCGCCTTCGCCAACCGCACCGGCATCGCCGCCTTCGCGCGCACCACGCGCGACGAACCCGACTACGACAAGCTGATGCGCTACCGCCTCGCGTTGCTGCGCGAGCACGGGCTCAAGCTCGCGGACATCCAGGCCGTGATCGGCGCGATGGCGCCGCTCGCCGGCGCGAAGGCGTTCCTCGACGATCTGCGCGCGCACTACCAGGTCGTGATCCTGTCCGACACGTTCTACGAATTCGCCGACCCGCTGATGCGCCAGCTCGGCCGGCCGACACTGCTGTGTCACCGCCTCGCGATCGACGCCGACGGCTTCGTCGCCGACTACCGGCTGCGCCAGCCCGACCAGAAGCGGCGCGCCGTCGAGGCGTTCCAGAGCCTCAACTACCGCGTCATCGCGGCCGGCGATTCGTACAACGACACCGGCATGCTGCTGGCGGCCGACGCCGGCTTCCTGATCCACCCGCCGGCCAACGTCGTCGCCGAATTCCCGCAGTTCGCGGTGCAGGCCGATCTGGCCGCGTTGCGGGCGGCTATCGACGCCGCGGCGCGGCGCCTGTCTGCTACTTGAAGATACCGCGCAGCAGCTTGCGCAAATCCTCGGGGCCGGCGGCGGGCTGCTTCGGAGCCGGTTTCGGCGCCGATCCCGCGGGCTCGGCCGGCGCCTTCGCCGCGACCCCGGTCAACGCGAAGACGCAGGGGTGCGGGTCGGACGCCGGCTGGGCCAGGCCGCCTGCAAGCGCCGACCAGCCGCCGGTGGCCGCCGCCGCACCGATCGCGAGCGCCATGTTCGCCGCGCCCTTGGCATCGAGCGTGAGCTTGGGGTCGCGAATCGGCCCCTTGGCGACAACGAGGGACGCCAGTTGCGCCGGGTTGACGCGGAGCGCCCCCCGTGCGCCGGGACGGATCGCAAGTTCCAGCGTCTGATCGCGCAGATCGATCCGGCCGGAGGCGGAGAAGCTCAGATCGCTCGTTTCGGCCGCGATCGACCGATCGATCGTCGCGACGCCGTTCTTCAGCGGCAGCCGCGCGACCGCGCACTCGACCGTCGTCACCTTCGCGCCACCGCGCTCGGGCTGAACGATCTGCAGCAGACGCGGCAGCAGGTTCGTGCCGCTCGGCACCGCCCCCTCGGCAAGCGTCATGTCCTTCACCGACACCAGCAGATCGCCGTTCGCGCTCGCCGCGAGCGCACGCGGCGTTTTGCCGGCCATCGTCAGAGCGGCGTCGAGTTGGACCCGGCCGCCGCCGACGTGCGAACTCCCTGCCGCGCGCGCGAGAATCTCGGCTGACAGGCCGCTCGCGTTGGTCTGCAATTCGAGTTTCGGCACGGCGCCGGGTCTGATCGCGACCCCGCCCTTCAAGCTGCCGCCGGCGACGCCGAAGGCAAGCGGCTTCACAAGCAGCACGCCGGGCTGGAGATCGACATTCGCCGTCAGGTTTGACAACGGCGGCAGATCGGGCAGCCGCAATTGATCGATGCGCAGATCGACCTTGACGATCGCGCTGGGCAGATCGCCGATCGGCAACTTTTCGTCGCCGAACAGCGGGCCCGAGGCGCCACCGGATGCCACCGACCCCGAGCTGCCCGCCGCGCGCTTGGGCAGCACGCTCGCGAGGTCGATCGTGCCCGCCCTCAGGCTCGCATCGAGCCGCCAGGGTTCGCCGCTGCGCCACGTCGCGCGCCCGGCGAGCGCCTGCCCGGCGGCGGAAAGCGTCAGCGGATCGGCCCGCACCGTGCCGCCGGACGCGGCGATCGCCGATTTCAGCTCGATCGGCATCGGCACCCGGCCCGCCGCCGCGATCCAGGGTGCGAGCGCGGCCGGCTTGTCGACCTTGGCGTCCAGATCGAGCCGCGCGGCGCGCGGTGTGCTGCCGTGCAGCAGTTGGCCCTTCGCCGTGACGCGCGCGCCGTCGGTCGTCAGTTCGAGATCGAATGGCCAATCCTCGGTATCGGCAAGCAAGGCGGCGATCGGCCCGAGTTGCCCTGACGCGCGCCAGTCCTGCTTCTGCAACGTCCATTGCGCATCGATCCGATTCCCGGCAGCGTTGCGATCGAAATCGAGCTTGCTCAGCGCCAGCGTGTGCGGCGCGCCCGGACCGCGGGCGTCGCGATAGGTGATCACCGCGTCGCGCAGGCGCAGTGCGTCGAGTTCGAACGAGCGCTGGCTCCCGCTCGCGCCGGACGCGCCTCGCGTGCCCTGCGCAGGCGGCGTGAGGACCCAGTTGCCCTCACCGTTGCGGTCGGTCTCGAGCCACAGGTCGACGCCGTCGAGCTCGACGCTGCCGATCCGGATATCGCCTTGCAGCAGCGGCCACAGTTCGAGTTCGAACGACGCGTGCTCGACCCGCGCCATCTCCTTGCGCGAGCCCCAGGGCGCATTGCCGAGCACGAGGCGATCGGCAACGACGGCGATTCTCGGCAGCACGCGCCACGACAGCTTGCCGCCGATCCGGAAGTCGCGTCCGGTGCGCGCGCTGACCTGATCGCCAGCCAACGCGGCGATGCGTTCGGGAGGGAAGGCGACCACGAGCGCGGCGTAGCCGCCGCCGATCAGCAGCGCGAGCGCAGCCGCCGCGGCGATCAGCCGCTTCTTCCAACGTGCTGTGTTCGCACCCATCGAGACAAAGATAGCAGACGATCGGCGATGTCACTCGCGCGGGGCTCGCGGACCCTGCAACCACGCGAGCACTTGCGCAGCGTGCGAGCCGCCACTTCGCCGCCCGACTCATAACAAGTACATTTCATGCATGTTATGTGCTATGCTCGTGCATCCCTCACCGAGCGATGGCCAGGAAGTTCCCCGATTCCCCCGCGCACCCCGAGCGAACCTGCTGGGGCTGCGACCGCTATTGCTCTGTGAACGCGATGCTGTGCGGCAACGGCTCGGAGCGCACCCAGCATCCGGTCGAACTGTTCGGAGAAGACTGGCGCGAATGGGGCGAATCGCGTGCGGCCGCGTCGGCTGACGCGCCGCAATCCGGGGGTTTGACCTCCTGAGTCCGCGCCGCGAAAGCGGCAACCACTGACTATGCAGGGCAGCGCCGCCGCAACCATGCGGCGAACAGCGGCGCAAGAACGACGACCAGCAACACGAGCGGCCACAGGTTGCCATCCCGGAACGTGTAGGCATCGAGCAACTGCGTCCACGTCTTGTGCGCCACGGCGCGGCCAAAGCCGAACTCGAAGGCGAGCGTGAGGGCAAGCCAGAACGCGCCGATGCCCAGGCAGCGTCGCGTCGAAACCGGTCCGAGGCGAGGGATCAGCAACAGCGCGACCACCAGCACGCAAGCGGACAGGATCGCGCCGCTCAGCATCAGACCCGGCGTGGTGCCGAGCGCCGGAACGAGCACGCTTTCGCGCAAGACGCCGTTGGCGATCGCCAGCCCGAGGATGAGCAGCCAAGCGATGAAGGCGCGAACCAGGGTCGCCACGATCGAGAGTCTCATCCTCGTCGTTGCCGCAGGGTGGCCGAAATTTGCGGCCGACGCTGATTCTCGGGTCACGTTATTTCACCCGTATTTCCTTCGCATCCCACCGGAATTACCTCGCGGCTTGCATCGATGAATATATTCTGGTATACTAACTACTATGACCAATTCACATCTGCAAACCAATTTCCATCTCAAACTCATCGAACTCTCCGCGAATCCTGCCGGGTTTGGCGCAAGCGAGCTGACGGGATATTCTCCGGAACAGGTCCGCCGCGCTGCCGAAGCCCTCGTCAAGGCCGGAAAGATC
>CAZVNC010000237.1:3057-4749 GCA_964628305.1 uncultured Ideonella sp. | reverse complement strand
GCCGTTCGTCGAGAGGCCGACGTAGAACTTCAGCGCCTTCGCGCGCGCGGCGATCTCGAACAGGTCCGGCCGCAATAGCGGCTCGCCGCCGGACAGGATCAGCACCGGCACGCCGAAGGCCTTCAGGTCGTCCATCACGGCATTGACTTCGGCGTTCGTCAGTTCGCCCGGATAGTCGTGATCGGCCGACAGCGCGTAGCAGTGCTTGCAGGTCAGGTTGCAGCGGCGGATCAGGTTCCAGATCACGACCGGGCCGCTCGCGTGGCGCTGCCCGCTGGCCGGGTAGGCGCCGTCGCGTTCGGCGGCGGCGAGCTCGCGCATGAACTGGGAGATGCGAAACATGCTGGCTTACTCCGTGCTGGGCAGACGCAACCCGGTCTTCTTCAGGATGCGGCTGCTGTAGAGAATATCCGCGCCGCGGGACGCTTCGGCGAGCAGGCTGTGAATCTGCAGCGCCCGGCGCTCGACCTCGGGCCGATTGTGGCCGTGCACCATCGCGAACAGGTTGTAGGGCCATTGCGGCAGCGCGCGCGGCCGGCGATAGCAGTGCGAGACGAAGCCGAGCGCACCGACCTTCTCGCCGAGTTCGTCGACTCGCGCGTCGTCGACATCCCACACCGTCATGCCGTTGGCGGTGTAGCCGAGCCGGTAGTGGTTCGGCACCGCGCCGATGCGGCGCACCAGGCCTTCGCGCAACATGCCCTCGAGCCGCTCGCGCACGACCGCGCCGCTGACGCCGAGCTGCGCGCCGATCGCGTCGTACGGCCGCGCGACGAGCGGCAGCCCGGCCTGGGTGGCGGCGATCAGGCGTCGGTCGAAGGCGGCGAGCATGGCGATGCGGCGATCAGACCGGGAGCCGCAGTTCGACGAAGAATTCCTTCTCCTTCGGAAACGCGAACACCTGCAATCCGGTCTCGGCCTCGATGCGCGCACAGGCCTTGCTTGCTTCCTCGGGCGACGTGCAGGCGAGCACGAACCACATGTTGAGGGCGTGCTCGCGCCGGTAGTTGTGGGCGACCTCGGGCAGTGCGTTGACGATCTCGGCGACGGCGTCGAATCGGTCCTCCGGCACCTGCAGCGCGGCGAGCACGAACTGCCCTCCGGCGCGCTCGATCTGAAACAAGGGCCCGAAGCGCGACAGCACGCCATCGGCCAGCATGCGCTGCAGGCGCGCGAGAACGTCGTCCTCGCGCAGTCCGAGTTCGGCGGCGACATCGGCGAACGGTGTGTCGCTGGTCGGAAAGTCGCCATGCAGGCGGCGGATCAGCAAGGCGTCGGTCGCGTCCAGCGGCGCCGGTACAACCGTGCCAGCAAGGCGGGCGTCGGCGCACGCGTTCACTGCGCCGGTTCGCTGAAGTAGCGCGCGCCTGTTTGCTTGAAGCGGCGCGTGCTGAAGAGCACCTCATGGCGGCGCTCGGCAAGGCCGGCATTGCGAACCGCGGCGTAGATCAGTGCACGCACCGCGCCGCGCTCGCGCCCGTGCACCATGCAATAGAGCGTATAGGGCCAGCCGGGCGCGCTCTCGCGCCGGTAGCACAGTGTGACACCGGCTTGCGCCGCGAGGCGCTCGCCGGCGGCGTCGACCTCGGACTGCGGCAGCTCGAACACCGTCATCGCGTTCGCGCGAATGCCGAACTCATGGTGGCGCAGCACGACGCCCAGGCGCCGCAGCGTGCGGCGCTCGCACCAATC
>CAZVNC010000237.1:0-3047 GCA_964628305.1 uncultured Ideonella sp. | reverse complement strand
GTGCGGCGCGACCTGCTGGAGCGGGCGCAGCGGTTCCTGGCGCCACTGCTGGCGTGGGGTTTCGCGCAGCGTGCCACGCTCGCACCAATCGGCCAGCGTGGCGATCACCTCGTCCTCGGCCAGGCCGAGCGGCTCGCCGAGCACCGCGAACGGTCGTTCGACGAGCGCCAGCCCCTGCTCGAGCCGGGCCGCGAGCGGTCGCAGCGCGTCGCTCACCGGCGCGCCCGGCAGCGCCGCTTGCGGCGCCGCGTCGTCGGCGCCGTCCAGATCGAAGCCGAGGTCGATGCGGTAGGCGCGGCGCATCGGCAGGCGCAGCGCAACGAGTCCGGAGGCGCGCTCGATGCGGTCGACGCTAGCGTGCAGCCGCGCATCGTCGGTCGCTGTCGCGACGAACCACAGGTTGAAGGCGTGCTCGCGCACGTAGTTGTGGTTGACACCGGGTTCGGCGTTGACGATGCGTGCCACGCGCTCCAGATCGTCCGCCGGAACGCTCAGCGCGCAAAGCATGCCCGCACCGCCCGCGCCGACACCGAACACGCCGCCGACGCGGCTCGCCTGCCCGCCGTCGAGCGCGCGTTGCAGCACGGCGCGCACCTGCGCACCGCTCAGACCGTGCGCCGCGCCGAGCGCGTCGTAGGGCTGCGCTACGAGCGGCAGATCGCGCTGCCAGGCATTGAGCAGGGCGCGCGTCTCGCGCGCCGCGGGCAATGCTGTGGTGCGCATGTCCATCACAGGCCGAGCCGCGCGGCGCGGCTCGCGAAGAAGATGCCGCTCGGCGCGTTGACGTCGATCGTCGCCAGCGTTTCGAAGCTCAGCGTGTCGATGACGCTGACGCGGTTCGCGTCGCGCGACGAGATCCACACCGCTTCGCCCTTCGGCGTGAATTCCATGTGCAGCACCGCCGCGCCGGGTTCGAGCGTCTTGACGACCTTGCGCGTCGAGGTATCGATCACCTGCACGCGGTGATAGTCGGGCACCGCGAAATTGACCCACACCTGGCGGCCGTCGGGCTGCGCCATGACGAACACCGGCTGCCCGGCGACCGCAACGCGCGCCACCTCCTGCCAGCTTTCGGTGTCGACGACGAGCACCTCGTGGCGGCCGATCGCCGGCAACCAGGCGTGGCGCCCGGCGACCGCCCAGCCGCGCAGGTGCGGCATCTTGAAGACCGGCAGCGGGGTTTCGCCGCGGCCGTAACCGGCGAGGATGCGGCGCACCTTCGGCTCGGTCGCCCAGAGGTCGATCATCGCCAGGCCGTCTTCGCCGAACAACCCGGCGATGTAGGTGCGGCCATCGGGCGTGACGAGCGCGTCGTAGGGCTGGCGGCCGATCTGCGTGAACTTCGTGAGCCTGGGCGGGCCGGGTTGCGACAGATCGGCGATCCAGATCTGATCGGCGTCGAAGAGCGAGAAGATGAAGCGCTTGCCGGGCAGTTCGGCAAGCCCGACGACGCGTGATTGTTTGGTGGCACCATCGGCTGCGACGAACGCCGCCGGGATGTCTGCGACCAGCGCGAGCGTCCTGGCGTCGAACACCTTGACGCCGCCGGGCACGTAGTTCTGCGCCGCGACGAGCTTGCCGTCCTGCGAGATCGCGCCGCCGATGCTGTTGCCGGCCTGCTGCACGCGGCCCTCGATGGTCCGCGTCAGCAGGTTCACCTTGGTCAGCGCGCCGTCGCGTCCGAAGACGTAGGCCGTCGCGCCGTCGCGTCCGTAGACGACCGAGGCATGTGACAGATCGCCGAGCCCTTCGACGCGTCCCAGCACGCGCATCTCGCTCGTGTCGACAACCGTCAGCGCCCCATCGGCGCGACCGATGACGACGCCGAGATCGCCGCTGCCAACCGGCGCAGGCACAGGCGCCGCAGCGCAGGCGGCGAGCGCGAGTGCGGCAAGCGGCCACGCAAGCCACTTCATCGCCCGCCTCAGCAGCAGGGAGGGAATCACTTCGTCACCTTGGGTTCTTGCGGAAAGCCGGCGCGCAACTGCTGGGCGATCCACAGCGCGTCGGACTCGCTCAGCATCGATTTCCAGGCCGGCATGGGCGTGCCGGGGCGGCCATGAAGGGTCGTCGCGACGATCGAATCGACGGTGCGATCGGCAAGCGCCTGCGGCGTGAGCGGCGGACCGAGTCCGCCGGTGAGCTGCAGGCCGTGGCAGGCCCCGCAGTCCTGGCGCACGACGTGGACCAGCGTTTGCTGGCGCTGCGCCGTCACCTGGGCCTGCGCCGCGCCGGCCGCGACGAAAGCCGCGGCGAGCGCCGACAGCGGCCGGGGGCGCATGAGCCTTTCGATCGATAGCCGCTACTTCAGGCTCAGGATGTACTCGACCGCGACCTTCAAATCGGCATCGCTGATCTTGCTCACCGGATTCGGCGACATCGGAACCGGACCCCAGACACCCGAGCCGCCCTTGCGCACCTTCTCCGTCAGCTTGGCCACCGCATCGGGCTGGCCGGCGTACTTCTTCGCGACGTCCTTGTACGACGGGCCGACGATCTTCTTGTCGTCGGCATGGCAGGCCAGGCAGCCGGCCTTCTTCATCGCCTCGGTGTCCGAGGCGCGCGCGCCTGCCGTGACGAAGCACGCGGCTAGCGCAATGGCAGTGATTGGAAGCAAGTTCTTCATGTTCGGATGAGTCCTCTTCGGGAAAGTGATTCACGTCAATGACCCGGCGCTGCCGGGCCTCCACGCTTGTCGAGCAAGCACGCCAGCATACAGCCAGCGGCCTGCTTCTTTCCATTCAATACACGTCGTGCTGAGTGTTATAGACGTTGAAGTGGCCGGTGGGCGTGATCAGCTTCGGATCCTTGATGACCTTCTTCAGCTTCAGCGTCTTGTCGTCGACGACGACGAGCGCGCTTTCCTTGTCCTTCGCCGACCAGACCGAGAACCAGACCTCGTCGCCCGCCTTGTTGTATTCGGGCTGCACGACGCGCTTGGCGCCGTCGTCCTTGAGCCCCGCCCATTCGGCGATCGGCAGCACCGTGTAGCCCTTGTCGAGGTTGTTGATGTCGTAGACGACGACCGACTGCGAGATCTTCGGATC
>CAZVNC010000236.1:0-4754 GCA_964628305.1 uncultured Ideonella sp. | reverse complement strand
CGATGGCGTGATATTCGGCTGTGCCGCGCTCTATCCCTACCCGGAGGAACGAACGGCCGAAATGGCGGCGCTCACCGTATCTCCCGGCGCGCAGGAGCAGGGCGACGGCGAGCGCATGTTGAAGCGAATCGAACATCGCGCCCGCGCGCTCGGCCTGGAGAGTATCTTCGTGCTCACGACACGCACCATGCACTGGTTTTTGAAGCGCGGGTTCCACCTGGTCGAGGCCGACTGGCTGCCCGAAGCGCGCAAGCGCAAATACAACCCTGATCGCCGCTCGCAGGTGCTGGTGAAGAAGCTCTGAACCGGCGGCAGCCAAACCCGAACCACGTATCCAATCGAAGGAGTGATGTCATGCCACGGACCGTTCAATGCGCTTACCTGAAGAGGGAAGCCGACGGGCTCGAGTTCCTGCCCTACCCTGGAGAACTGGGCAAGAAAATCTATGCCCAGATCAGCAAGGAAGCATGGCAGCTCTGGTTGAAACATCAGACTATGCTCGTGAACGAGAACCGCCTCAATCTTGCCGACCAGCGCGCACGCCAATATCTTGCACGGCAGATGGAGCTGTTCCTCTTCGGCGAGGGCGGCGATCAGCCTGCCGGTTATGTGCCGCCGGCCAATTGAATCAGAAGTGCGATTTCTGATATTCTGCAGTTCTCCTCAATCCGATCCGAAGGACGAATATCGTGGCCACTTTGAAAGAGCTTCTGGCGCGCAAGGCTGAAATCGAGAAGCAGATCGACGACGCGGCACGAAACGAGCGCGCCGAGGCGATCGCCAAAGTCAAGGCGCTGATGGCCGAACATGGATTGAGCGTCGCCGACCTCAGCGCTCGCGGATCGTCCAGATCCACGCGCAGCACAGGCAGCAAGGTCGCGGCCAAATACCGCAACGCTGCCACCGGCCAAACCTGGAGCGGCCGCGGCCTGCGCCCGAACTGGCTCAAGGATGCGCTGGCCGGCGGCAAGAAGCTCGAGGATTTTGCGGTCTGAGCGACGCGCGACCCGCCCGAAAGCCAAGCCGCCCTCGCCGGGCGGCTTGTTCATGGGGATCTGCGGCGCCGATCAGGCCGACGTATGCGCCGTTGGCGCCGCAGATCGATCAGAACGCAGCGCAGCCAGCGCCGTCCATCAGTTCGCGTATCGCTTCGACAACCGCGGCCGGCGCCGTCTCCTGCACGCGATGGTGCACCCGCAACTGGCGGACAACGGAGCGCGGATACAAGCGATCGAGACTTCGTTCGGCGATGTCGGGATCGACCGCCCAGACGCCGAAGTCTTCAGCGTAGATCACGCCCTTGAGCAGATCCGCGACCAGCCCCTCGGGTTTGCCGGCCGCAGGGTCCGGCAATGCGATCAAGCGGATCACCGGCTTGTCGAACGTCGAAGCACCACCGCCGAGCAGAGCGTCGCCCATCGCATGCGCACCCGCGATCTCGCGCTGCACGTACTCGGCTGCCAGCAATTGCAGCCCGAGTCGCGTGTACCACGGGAATGCGTCGCTCGATTTCAACGCGCCGGGTGGCAAAGCGTCCACCAGCAACATCGCCGCGACGTCCTGCTCGTACAAGCGCGCGAAGAGCTGCGCATGGAGCCCGCCCAGCGAGTGGCCGACGACGATGTACGGCGCCGACAGTTTCTGGGCACGCAGCAACTCGTGCAGCAGCCGAGCCGCGTCCTGCGGGTTCTGCGGCTTCTCGGGCAGTGCGCTGCGGCCCACGCCGGGTCGGTTGTAGAGCAGGATGTCGGCCTCGTCGGCCAGTTCCTGCACGACCCTTTGCCAGGTGGTCAGCGGCAGCATCAAGCCGTTCTCGAATACGAGAGTCGCTCGCGGTTGCTTCGCGCGATGAACCCAGAACTCGACCGCTTGCGACCCGGCCATGGTGACTTCGCCAGCGAGCGTGATCGGCGTTGCAACCGATTTCGGTGTGACCGCACGCGCTGCGCAGGGAACGGGCTCGGCGAACGACGCTGCGGCGCCAGTCAGGACGGACGCGAGCAGCACGGTCGAGAGCGCGCACGAGCGGTCGCAAGTTCGATTCATCAGGCGCCGGATTCTGCCCGAGCAGGTGGCGCCGCGCCCAACCAAGCCGTCTGCCTCGAGGCAGTGGCAAACCGTTCCCGGCGGCTAGACTGAACGGGTGATTTCGCCCGCCTTCATCCAGGATTTGCTCGCCCGCACCGACGTCGTCGAGATCGTCGGCCGCTACGTGCCGCTCAAGAAGGCGGGTGCGACGCACAAGGGCCTGTGCCCGTTTCACGGCGAGAAGACGCCAAGCTTCACGGTCAGCGCGTCGCGCCAGACCTACCACTGCTTCGGCTGCGGCGTGCACGGCAACGCGATCGGATTCCTGATGGAGCACTCGGGCCTGAGCTTCATCGACGCGGTGAAGGATCTTGCCCAGCAAGTGGGCATGCAGATGCCGGCGGACGACGCCACGCCGCAGGAGCGCGAGCGTGCGGCGCGGATGAAGGAGAAGCAGGCGACCCTCTCCAGCGTGCTCGCGAAGGCCTGCGAGCACTACCGCAGCCAGCTCAAGGCGAGCCCGCGCGCGGTCGGCTATTTGAAACGCCGCGGCCTGAGCGGCGAGGTCGCGGCCCGCTTTGCGCTCGGCTACGCGCCAGAAGGCTGGCGCGGTCTCGCCAGCGTCTTCGCCCACTATGACGATCCGCTGCTCGAGGAATGCGGCCTCGTCATCGACCGTCCCGCGGATCTTCCAGACGGCGACCACGACGATCCGGGGGCAAGCGCCTCGAAGCGCTACGACCGCTTTCGCGACCGCATCATGTTTCCGATCCGGTCGGTGCAGGGCGAGGTGATCGGCTTCGGCGGGCGCGTCCTCGACCAGGGCGAGCCCAAGTACCTCAACTCGCCCGAGACCCCGGTCTTCGTCAAGGGCCGCGAACTCTATGGCCTGCACGAAGCGCGCGCCGCGCTGCGCAAGCACGGCTTCGCGCTCGTCGTCGAGGGCTACATGGATGTCGTCGCGCTCGCTCAACTCGGCTTCCCGAACGCGGTCGCGACGCTTGGCACGGCGTGCACCGCCGAGCACGTGCAAAAGCTGTTCCGCTTCACCGATGCGGTGGTGTTCAGCTTCGATGGCGACGCCGCGGGGCGGCGCGCAGCGCAGCGCGCACTCGAAGCCTGCCTGCCGCATGCGAGCGATACGCGAAGCGTCAAGTTCCTCTTCCTGCCGCCCGAGCACGACCCCGATTCGTTCGTCCGCGAACGCGGCGCTGCGGCATTCGAAGCCTGCATCGCGCAAGCGGTGCCCTTGTCGAGGCAATTGCTCGCCACGGCGAGCGAAGGCTGCGAACTCGATACGGTCGAGGGCCGGGCTCGGCTGCTCGCGAATGCGAAGCCGTTGTGGGCGGCGCTGCCGCAGGGCGTGCTCAAGCGCCAGATGCTGGCCGAGATTGCCGAGCACGCGCGCGACGATCTGGAACAACTCAAACGCCAGTGGGGTGAAACAAGCGCGGCGGCCGGCGGGCGCGGCACGACGGCGTATCAAGCTCGCCAGCGCCGCGCGGGGCGCATCAGCCAGGGCGTGGCCAATCTGCTGGACCGCGCGATCTGGCTCCTCCTGCACCGCAGCGATGCCTGGACCGGCCTGGACGGCGATGCGCACGATCTGCTTTCCGCCCAGCCCGCGCCGTATGGGGCGCTGTTCGGCGCGATCGAACGCAGCGTGCACGAGCACGGCGCGCTCGCCGCCAGCGCCCTGCTCGCCGAGTTGCGCGAGAGCGCGGCCGACGACGCCCTCGGCAGCACGGCGCTTGCACGCATTGCCGCGTTTCACGGCCCCGGAACGGAAGGCGACATCGCCGTCGAACTCTCGTTTGTGATCGCCAAATTGCGCCTGCAGGCGGTCGACGAGGAACTCAAGCTGCTGTTCGAATCGGGTGTCGATTCTCCCGATTCGCAACGCCGCGGCCGTGAGTTGATGGAGACGCGCAAGCGCCTGAAGGCGTAGTTCCGACCGAGCCGCTTCCAGCGCCTTGCCCGCAGCTTCACGGTATAATCCTCGGCTCACGCGAACGCGGCAAGAGTGACAGCAGCACCTCCGGGCCCCGGCCACCCTCTGAACCAGGGTCCCCTCGCAAGGCCACCCTCACCCGCAAGGACTGCCCCCTCTCACCAGGGAATGATCACCCGGCCTTGCCCCGGCGCGCAAGAGCGGGAGCGCGTGCGCGCTCGGCTTCCATCGGCACAGCGTCCAGCCTGGTTTCGGCCAGCGCTCGCCAAGCGAGCGCCGAACCTTGGACGCTTGACCGGGTCGCACCCATTCATGGGCCCCTAGTGGCAAACAACATCCGAGGACTTGCATGACTGCGAAGAAGAGCGCTTCCGCCAGGGTCGTCGAGCCCGATCCGAAGACGATCGGCAAGACGGCAACCAAGACCGCCGCGTCCGCGAAGGCGGCCGCGACCGTTGCGCCCAAGGCCGCAGCGCGGCCGGCTGCGAAGACGGCCAAGCCCGGTTCTGCGGGCAAAGGCAAGGCCGACGCCGCGAAGACGCGCGAGAGCATGGACGAGGACTTCTCCGATATCGAATCGGATATCGCCGGCGAACCCGAGACGGTCGAAGATGCCGAAGCAAAGGCGAAGGCCAAACCGCTGCGGATGAAGGTCTCGCGCGCCAAGGAGCGCGCGCTGATGCGCGAGTTCGGGCTCGACGAGACCGCGCTGACCGAGGAGGAGGTCACCAAGCGCCGCCAGGAGCTGAAGACGCTCATCAAGATGGGCAAGACG
>CAZVNC010000235.1:0-4828 GCA_964628305.1 uncultured Ideonella sp. | reverse complement strand
GTGTTCGAGTTTCGCGCCGGTTGGGACAGCACCTTCCTCGGCCCGGACGCGGTGCATGCGATCGCCGCCGCGCTCTACGGCCCGGCGTCCGCCGTCAGCGGCATTGCCGTTCCCGGCGTCGACGAGATCGCGCGGCTGCGCTTCAGCCACGGCGACGGAGAGAACGCCGCGCGCTGGATTCACCTGCAGGCGTTGACGGTCGTGGGCGCGATCGTGCTGCCGCGCGCGGTGCTTGGTGCCATCGCTGCGGCGAGGCGCAGGCGTCTGGCACGCCAGTTCCCGCTGCCGCTCACCGAGGCCTACTACCGCCGCCTGTTGCCGCGCCAGGGCGAAGGCGTCGTCGTCTGCGTGCTGCCCTGCAGCTACCGGTTTCCCGACGCGAGGTTCGGTGCGCTGCAGCGTGCGATCGAGCAGCAGACCGCGCAGCGCGTCGTGCTCGAAGTCGCCGACACCATCGTGCCGGGCGCCGAAGACGGAGCCGCGCTCCCGCTGCCGCCCGAGGCGGCGGACGCGCAATGGCTCGTCGTGCTCTTTGCGCTCACCGCGACGCCGGAGCGCGAAACTCACGGCCGCTTCGCGCGCGCCGTTGCGGCCCGCTGCGCGGGCGACACAGCCTTGCGCGTGTGGGTCGACGAAACCGACTTTCGCGCTCACTTCGGCGCCAGCGGCGAAGAGCGCCGCGCCGAGCGCCGCGACGCCTGGCGCCGGATGCTGAGCGACGAGGGTCTGGAGCCGGAGTTCGTCGACTTCACAGCGGCGCAAGCCTTGCCATGAACGACGCAGCCGGAAGCACGATCGCGCTCAGTCTGGTGTCGCACACGAACGTCGGCAAGACGACGCTCGCCCGCACCCTGCTGCAACGCGACATCGGCGAGGTGCGCGACGAGGCGCATGTCACGCTCGTTGCCGAGCGCCAGACGTTGATCGAGACGCCGCAAGGCGACCGCCTCGAGCTGTGGGACACGCCGGGCTTCGGCGACAGCCAGCGCCTTGCCGCGCGCCTGGCGCGCGCCGCGAATCCGATCGGCTGGTTCCTGAACGAGGTCTGGGACCGCTTTCGCGACCGCGCGCTGTGGTCGAGCCAGGCGGCGGTGCGCAACGTGCTGAATGAGGCCGATGCGGTGCTCTACCTCGTGAATGCCTCGGAGTCACCGCAGGACGCGGCCTACGTCGATCCCGAACTCGAAGTCCTCGACCGGCTCGACAAACCGGCGATCGTGCTGCTGAACCAGATCGGCCAGATGCGCTCCCCCGCCGACGAGGCGGTGCAGATCGAGCGCTGGTGGGCCCATTGTGCGAAGCACCCGTGCGTGCGCGGCGTGCTCGCGCTCGACGCCTTTGCGCGCTGCTGGGTGCAGGAGGGAACGCTGATTGGCGCCCTGGCCGACGTGTTGCCGGCAAGCAAGCGGGCGGCCTTCGCGCGCCTGTCGGACGCGTGGCGCGCCAGGCACCGCGACGTGTGGCGTGCGTCGATGGACGTCCTCGCCGAGCGCCTGGCGCGCGCCGCATTCGACCGCGAAGCGGTGCGCGACGCCGGCTGGGCCGGCAAGCTGGCGCAGGTCGGTGCGGCCATCGGGCTGCGCCGCGAGGGCCAGCTCACGCCGCGCGAGCTCGCCATGCAGGCCCTTGCCGAGCGGCTCGATGCGGACATCCGCGCGACGACCGATCAGTTGATCCGCCTGCACGGCCTCGGCGGCCACGCGACGGACGCCGTGCTGCTGCGACTCGCCGAGCACTTCGCGGTGCGCGAACCGGTGAGCGAGGGCAAGGCGGCCGTGCTCGGCGGCATCGTCACCGGCGCGCTCGCCGGACTCAAGGCCGACGTCCTGAGCGGCGGGCTCACGCTCGGCGGCGGCCTGCTCGCGGGCGGAGTAATCGGTGCGCTGAGTGCGGCGGGCCTGGCACGCGGCTTCAACCTCGTGCGCGGCGTCGACAAGCCGACTCTCGCCTGGGCCGACGACGTGCTCGACGAGCTCGTGCACTCGGCGCTGCTCGGCTACCTGGCGGTCGCCCATTTCGGCCGTGGACGGGGCAACTGGGTCGCCTCCGAGCAACCCGCGTTCTGGCCCGAGCAGGTCAGCGCGGCGCTCGCAGCGCAGCGAAAGACACTGCAAGCGATCTGGTCGCGGCGCACGAGCGACAACGACCGGGCCGTACTGACGGCCGAACTGCAGAGCGTGCTGCGCGCGGCGAGCCTCGACGTCTTCATTCGGATCTACCCCGATTCGAAGGACATGCTGCGCGCGACCGAAGGTTAAGCCGCGCGTGGATTGCGTTTTCGCCACGCGGGTCGACCGAACGGGTTGACCGCATCGTCTCCACCGCTAAACTTGCGCGCATTTGTGCCGTACACCATCGTGCCGATGAAGACGCCCTTCCTGTCCCGCCGCTCGTTCGTCAGCGCCTGCGCGATCGGCGCGCCTGTCGCCGCGCTGGCCACACTGCCGCGCCTCGCCCGGGCTTCCGCGCCGGCACCGCGCGCGCTGCGTTTCGACCATCTGCACACCGGTGAACGGCTGAACGTCGAGTACTTCAGCGCCGGCGCGTACGTGCCCGACGCCCTCGTCGCCGTCGATCACCTGCTGCGCGACTTCCGCACCGAAGCTGTCGGCCAGATCGACCCCGGCCTGCTCGATCTGCTGTACAGGCTGACGGTGGTCACCGGCACCGGCAAGCCGTTCGAGATCATTTCCGGCTACCGCTCGCCGGCGACGAATGCGATGCTGCACGAGCGCAGTTCAGGCGTCGCGACCCGCAGCCTGCACATGACGGGGCAGGCGATCGACATCCGGCTCGCCGATGTGCCGCTCGGCACGCTGCGCAGTGCGTCGCTGTCGTTGCGCGGCGGCGGCGTCGGCTTCTATCCGAAGTCGAATTTCGTCCACGTCGATACCGGCCGCGTTCGCGCCTGGTAGTCACTCATCCCGCAGCGCCGCCAACGCGCGCGAGAGCTTGGCGTCGTGGCCGTAGATGTCGGCCGCGAATTGAAGCCGGCCATCCTCGGGCGAGACCATCGCGGTGACGTAGTAGAGCAGCACCGGCACCGCTTGCGTCAGGTTGACGCGCAGGTTCGGCTTGCCTTGCATCGCGGCGGCGATCTGCTCGCGTGTCCACTGCGGCTGATCCTTCAGCAGCCACGCGGCAAGCCCGACCGGATCGGCAATGCGCACGCAGCCGTGGCTGAAGTCGCGACGGCTGCGCTCGAAGAGCGACGTTGCGGGTGTGCTGTGCAGGTAGATGTTGTCGTCGTTCGGGAAGATGAACTTCACAAGGCCGAGCGAGTTGGCCGGACCCGGGCGCTGGCGCACGCGTGCGCTGCCATCCTGCAGCATCGCCATGCTCTCGGGCGTTGCCGGCAGCACGCGCGCCGCGTCGTTCTCGCCTTGCACGATCTCCATGTCGTTCTTCGCGAGGTAGTTCGGGTTGCGCGCGATCGCCGGCAAGGTCTCGTTGCGCGTGATCGAGCGCGGCACGTTCCAGTACGGCCGAAAGACGAGGTAGCGCATCTGGTCGGCGAAGACAGGGGTCTGCGTCTTCAGCGCGCGGCCCACGATCACGTCCATCGCGAGCACGGGTCTGGCGCCCGCGGCAGCATCGTCCCAGGCCCAGAGGCGAAACATCGGAATGTTGATTGCGACGATGCGCCGCCCGTCGGGATGCGGCAGCCAGCGCAGGCGCTCGAGGCCGAGTTCGATCTGGCTGACCCGATCCTTCAGCGGCACGTTCAGCGCCGCGACCGTCGCCTTGCCGAGGACGCCGTCGGCCGCGAGGCCGTGGCGCGCCTGGAACCGCGCCACGCCGGCCGCCAGCAGCGCGTCGTAGCGGCTTGCGTCGGCCTGCGGCGTGCCGCCTTGAAGATCGCCCTGCAACACGAGTCGCTCGCGCAGCGCGGCGATGTCGGCGTACGGCTCGCCGGCGCGGATCGACGCTTTCGGCACGCCGAGGCTCGCGGCGGGCCAGCTCGGCGCCAGGCGCCGGTAGCGCGCGAGCGCATCGCGCAACTCGCGGTATTGCAGCAACGGCGGCGCGAGTTCGTCGCGCAGTTGCGCGACGCGCCGGTTCGCGACGGCGGCGGCGAGCATCGCGGCGATGTCGTGCGTCTCGGTCCGCGGCGCCGATACGCGAAAGCCGAGTGCCTTCGGATCGACGCGGCCGAAGTGCAGATCGCGCAGGAAGCGCAGCATCGCGCGGCTCAGTTCGGCGTCCCAGGCCCGTCGCACGTCGGGGGACGCGCCGGCCAGGCCGTCGGCTCGCGACGCGAGCGATGCGGCGCGGTACACGGCCGGATCGAGACCGTCGCTCGCGGCGTCTGCGAGCAGCGCGAGCGCAGCGCGTGCGTTGCTCGTCGGCCTGCCCGCTGGGTCGAGCCAGATCAGGTCGGCGCCGGCGTAGAGCGGCCGCAGATCGAGGTGTTGCGGCACGCCCCGGACCGCGGCTTCCTCGGTCCCGGCCGGCGCCGCACCCGCCGCGCAGGCGAGCAGCACGCTGGCCGCCGCTGTGGCGAGCCGGCGCAGGGCGCTCACTCGCGCGGTGCGGCCCAGGATGGCGGCCGCTTGTCGATGAAGGCCTGCACGCCTTCGAGCGCGCAGTCGTCCATCATGTTGCACGCCATCGTCTGCGAGGCGTCGACGTACGCGGCCTCGATGCCGTGCTCGAGCTGCCGGTAGAAGAGCCCCTTGCCGAGAGCGACCGCGACGCGCGGCTTGGCGACGATGCTGGCGACGAGCGCCTCGACCTCGGCGTCGAGCCGCTCGGGCTCGGCGACGCGATTGACGAGCCCCTTGGCCTGTGCCTCGGCGGCGCTGATGAACGCGCCGGTGACGAGCAT
>CAZVNC010000234.1:0-4867 GCA_964628305.1 uncultured Ideonella sp. | reverse complement strand
GAAGGCGAGCGCCGCGTCGGGCTTGTAGTGCATCGTCAGGAAGATCCCGGTGACGATCTGCATCACGAGCACCAGCATCGCCAGCGAGCCGAAGATGTACCACCAGTTGAAGTTCTTCGGCGCGTAGTACTTGCCCCACTGGTCGTTCCACAGCTTGCTCAGCGGGAAGCGGTTGTCGATCCAGGTCAGCGCCTTCTCCGACACCGGGGCGTCGGCGCTCGCTTGCTTGAATTCAGCCATTTCGTGCTCTCTTGAAGAGGGATGCTTCGGACCGGAACGTCGTCTGGATGGCAGCCGCCGGCCCGCAAGGCCGCCGGCGAGCGCCGATCGTCATGCCGGCGCCTTGTCGGTGCCGATGATCAACCGTGTGTCCGAAAGGAAGGCGTAGGGTGGAACCTGCAGGTTGTCGGGCGCCGGCTTGTTCTTGAACACACGGCCGGCCATATCGAAGGTCGAGCCGTGGCACGGGCAGAAAAATCCGCCCTGCCAGTCGTTGGGCAACGAAGGCTGCGGGCCGGGCTGGAACTTGTCGGTCGGCGAACAGCCAAGGTGGGTGCAGATGCCGACGACAACCAGGAACTCGGGCTTGCGCGAGCGCCACGTGTTGCGGGCGAACTCGGGCGTGAACTCGTCCGGGTGGCGCAGCGAATTCGGGTCGGCGAGTTCCGGATCGAGCTTCGGAAGTTCGGCCAGCTGCTCGGGCGTGCGGCGCACGATCCACACCGGCTTGCCGCGCCATTCGACGGTCAGCTGGTGGCTCGGCTGCAGGGCGCTGATGTCGACCTCGACCGGCGCTCCGGCCGCGCGCGCGCGCTCCGACGGCTGAAACGAACTGACGAAGGGCACCGCAGCGGCAACCCCGCCGACGGCGCCGACGCCGCAGGTGATGGCAACCAAATTTCGGCGGCTCTTGTCCACTGGCTTGTCAACGGGATGGTCACTCATGAGGATCCTCGATACAGACTTCGATCTTCTGCGCAGGGGCAGCCGGCGATTCTAGCGGACTGCCTCGCGGATTCCACCCTGCAAGCGGGTGTACGTGAGCGCTTGGCGCACGCGGGGCGCTGGCTCCGATTCGGCGACGACTCGCGCCGCACGCTTCGACCCGGACAGGTTCGGCACAATACGCAGCGCTGCGCGCCGCGAGCGGCCGCAGCGCCAGGGACAGCCCGCATTCACAATTCCTACTCGGAGCAAGCACATGAGCATGGCATCGGAATTCAAGGAGTTCGCCGTCAAGGGCAATGCGATGGATCTCGCGGTCGGCGTGATCATCGGCGGCGCGTTCGGCAAGATCGTCAATTCGATCGTCGAAGACCTGATCATGCCAGTCATCAGCCGCCTGTTCGGCGGGCTCGATTTCTCGAACTACTTCATCGCGCTGGCCGGCCAGACCGCGACCACGCTCGCCGAGGCGAAGAAGGGGGGCGCCGTGTTTGCCTACGGCAGCTTCCTGACCGCGACGCTGAGCTTCCTCATCCTCGCCTTCGTCATCTTCATCATGGTCAAGCAGATCAACCGCCTGAAGAAGGAAGCCCCGCCGCCGCCCGCCGCGCCGCCCGAGGATGTGTTGCTGCTGCGCGAGATCCGCGACGCGCTGCGCAAGTAGCAACTCGCCGGCGCAGGTTTCAACTTACGCCCCAAGCTGCCGATAACGGCACATACTTGGCTCTTCGAAGGCGCCTCCTGGCGCCGCACCCCCCGGGCCGCTCGGCCGCGAGCCGGGCGGACCCGATCGAAATGAACCCGATCGATTCCCGCACGCAGGCCGCACTCGATGCGGCATTCGGCCACGTCGCATCCACTGCTGCGACTGCGGCCGAGCGCGCCGCCGAACTGCTCGGCACGATGGCGACGACGGCGACGCGCATCTACCAGCGCGACGCCTACCTGACGGCGCAGTCCGACCTGCGCCACAGAATGCCGACCTTCTGTCGCGCCTTCGGCGAGGCGCTGCGCGAACGACTCGAACGCGAACTCGATCCGGACAGCGAAAAGAACCGCCGCTTGTCTGCCGCGAGTTGGGAGACGCTCAGCCTCGTTGCCGACGACGAGGTCGAGGAGCGCATGCTGTCGGATCGCATCAGCCAGGCGATCACCCACGAATGCGAATGGGAACTGCGCGATCTGGCCGCCTACATGGGAGCGCTGCTGCGCATCGGCAGCGCCGACCAGGATCGCAACCCGTTCCGGCCCGAAGCGGTGGGTGCGGCGATCTTTCGCGCGATCGAGGCCGTCTCGACCGAGCGCGAGACGCGCAAGCTGCTGGCGCGCGAGCTTGCGCCCGTCATCTCCAAGGCGATGCGGCTGTGCTATGCGGAAATCCTGTCGGACCTGAAGGCGCGCGGCGTGCAGCCGGTGAACCTGAGCGTGCGCGGCGTCGAAGGGCCGGGCACCGACCGCGTGACGTCCGGCTACGCCAGCCTGCCGCGCGACGACGGCTCGGTCTCCAGCGCGCACGGCAGCCATTTCGACGCCGGCAGCGGCGGCGTAAGCGCCGGGCTGTCGCTCGGCGGCGGCTTCGACAGCCATCGCGATGCGCTGTCGTCGCGCGGCGCCGGCTTCGGCGGCAGCACCGCAGGCGGCCTGCGCGGCAGCGGGACCGGAGCAGGGCCGCTCGGCGGGTTCGCCGAATCCGGTCGCAGCGCATCCGGCGCGCGCACCAGCGTCAGCGCGTCCCGGCTCGGCGGCATCGGCGACGGCGGCCATGCGCGGGCGGTGGCGGACGCCGAATTGATGTCGCTCATCCGGCGCCTGACCTTCATGACGAGCCGCCCGGGCGCGCTCGACGCGGCGGCGGACGGCGCGTCGGAGCGCGGTCTTGCCGGTTCGGGGCTCGATGCCGCGGGCGCCGACGGCGTGGCGCCGGGCTCGGCGCGTGGTTCGGTTTCCGGGGCACTCGGGGGCGCGAGCGGCCCCGGCACGCTGGGCGGCGGCACTGGCGGGCTGCGCGGCGACGGTCTCACCGGCTTGATGGCCGTCAATTTGATCCGCGCCCATCGCGAAGAGCTGCGCCAGGCGTCGAGCGGCACGCTCGACCACATGGTGATCGACGTCGTTGGCAGCCTGTTCGACCAGATCCTCTCCGATTCCCGCGTGCCGCCGCAGATGGCACGCCAGATCGCGCGCCTGCAACTGCCGGTGCTGCGCGTCGCGCTCGCCGACCCGAGCTTCTTCTCGTCACGCAAGCATCCGGTGCGCCGCTTCGTCAACCGCATCGCGTCGCTCGCCTGCGCGTTCGACGACTTCGACGCCGGCCCCGGCCAGCAGTTCCTGGCCCGGGTGCGCGAGCTGGTGCAGGAGATCATCGAGGGCGATTTCGACCAGGTCGAGGTCTACGCCGCCAAACTGACGCTGCTCGAAGCCTTCGTCGAGCAGCAGAACGAGCGCGACGTGCAGTCCCACGGCGAGGCGGCGTCGCTGCTCGAAGGCAAGGAGTCCGAGCTGCGCGTGCAGCAGCGCTACATGCACCAGTTGCAGACGACGCTTGCGCCGCTCGTCGCGCAGGACTACCTGCGCGACTTCCTGGCCCAGGTCTGGAGCCAGGCGCTCGCGCTCGCGGTCCGCCGCGACGGCCCGGCCGCGGACCGCACGCAACGCCTGCGACGTGCCGCGACCGATCTCGTGATGAGCGTGCAGCCGAAGGGCACGCCGGCGCTTCGCAAGGCCTTTCTGATGCAGTTGCCGGGCCTGATGAAGGCGCTGCACGAAGGCATGGCGCTGATCAGCTGGCCGGAGACGGCGCAGAAGGAGTTCCTCGCCAAGCTGCTGCCGGCGCACGCCGAATCGCTCAACGGCCAGCCCTTGAGCGACCTCGATCGCAACCTGCTCGCCAAGCAGCTCGAGACCGCCTTCAACGCCGCGCTGCCGCGCAGCGACCCGCTGCTGTCGCACGAGGCGAAGGCGCTGACCGGCGCGGCGCAGATCGAGCCGCAGTTCTCGGCCGAGGAAGTCGAGCGGCTCGGCCTCGTCAAGGAAAGCGCGGTCGACTGGGACGGCAAGGTCGACATCGACCTCGGCGACGACGCCGCGGACAGCGCGATCGCAGTTAGTGGCGACGCCAGCGCGCCGGCCGCGTTCGACTCGGCATTGGGCCTCGACATCGATCTGGGCCAGCTCTCGACGGACCCCGCGGAGCCGGCGGACCCGACCCAGGGTGCTGCGCTGATGGATCATCTGCGCGTCGGCTTTGCCTACCAGATGCATTTGAAGGGCGCCTGGAAGAAGGTTCGCCTGTCCTACGTCAGCCAGGGGCGAAGCTTCTTCGCCTTCACGCATGGACGCGGGCACCAGGAGACGCTGTCGCTCACGTCGCGCATGCTCGCGCGGATGTGCGAAACGGGCCGGATTCGCGCCTTCGAGAGCAGCTACCTGCTCGAGCGCGCCACCGCGCGGGCGCGCAAGCAGCTCGCCTCGCTCAAGCCGGCCGCGGGCTCCGCGACGACCCACTGACGGCGGAGGCCGACGGCGCACGCGCCAGGCGCCGCGCCATGCGCATCGCCGCGCGCAGACTGGCCGGATCGGCCGTGCCGCGCCCGGCGATGTCGAACGCGGTGCCATGGTCGGGACTGGTTCGCACGAAGGGCAGGCCGAGTGTCACGTTCACGCCGCGCTCGACGCCGAGGTACTTGACCGGAATCAGCCCGTGGTCGTGCGTCATCGCGACGACGATGTCGAATTCGCCCGGATGGTCAGGCGCATTGCGCGCCCGCATGAAGACGGTATCGGGTGCGAACGGGCCGCTCGCGGCGATGCCTTCGGCGCGCGCGGCGGCAATTGCCGGCGCGATGATCGCGATCTCCTCGTCGCCGAACAGGCCGCCCTCGCCGGCGTGCGGATTGAGGCCGGCGACCGCGATGCGCGGCGC
>CAZVNC010000233.1:0-4880 GCA_964628305.1 uncultured Ideonella sp. | reverse complement strand
CCGCTGATCAAGATCATCAACATCGTCGCGCTGCTGATCGTGCCGCTGCTGCCGGCGACTGCGTCGATGAGCGGTGCGGCGCCGCATGCGGCGACCGCGCCGGCGGCAACCGCACCGGCGGCGGTCGCGATCGCGATTCCCGAGACGGCCAAGCTCTACTTCGAAGTCGGCAAGGCCGATCTGCCGGCCGACGCGCCGGCGACGCTCGCGCGCGTGATCGCGGTCGTGAAGACGAACGACGCGCTGCACCTCGTCGTCAGCGGCTTTCACGATGCGAGCGGCGACCCGGCGATGAACGCCGAACTGGCCAAGCAGCGCGCGATGGCGGTCGCCGAAGCCTTGAAGGCGAATGGCGTGGCCGATTCGCGCATCGAACTGAAGAAGCCCGAGCAGATCAATGCCGGCGACGCCGCCGAGGCGCGGCGCGTCGACGTGACGGCGCAGTAGGCCCGGCCAGGCGGTGCACGGCAGGCGCAAAGCAAACCTGCCGTGCCGCAAGGGCGGCACGCTGAGGCCTGCCGGCCTGCGCGTTCGCGCAAAGCCGTGATGCCATGATGAAGAAGCTGCTTGGCCTGCTGACGTTTCTGGCGCTGCTGTTCGGCGCCGCGGTCGCCCTGGTGATCGCGATCCGCACCTACGACATCCAGCGCGCGCCCGCGCTCTCGATCTGGCACACCCACGTGCCGCACGATCTGCGGGCCGACGAAATCGCGAAGCTCGACTGGGACGGCTATCTGCTGGCCGAACAGCGCGTGTTCGACGAAGTCCGAACCGAGATCGTCGACCGCATCGAACCCGACGAGCGCGTCGCCAGCAACCGCTTCTTCGAAGGCAGCCCGCTCTACCCGGGGCGCTTTGCGACCGACTGGAACCGCTCGTTCGTGATGGAGCCGGTGGGCGCACCGGCCGGCGCCGTCGTGCTGCTGCACGGTCTGACCGACTCGCCGTACAGCATGCGCGCGTTCGCGAAGCGCTATAGCGACCTCGGCTTCGTCGCGATCGCGATCCGCCTGCCCGGCCACGGCACGGCGCCGTCCGGACTGACGCAGGCACACTGGGAAGACTGGACACAGGCGACAAGGCTTGCGGTGCGCGAAGCGCGGCGCCGGATCGGGCCGTCGGCGCCGCTGCATCTGCTCGGCTATTCGAACGGCGGCGCGCTCGCGACGCAGTACGCGCTGGCCGCGCTGGCCGACCCGCAGCTCGCGCGGCCCGACCGCGTGGTGCTCGTCTCGCCGATGATCGGCGTCACCGCCTTTGCCCGCTTCGCGGGCGTGTTCGGCTGGCCGGCCCTGTTCCCGGCGTTCGCGAATGCCGCCTGGCTGGGCATCGTGACCGAGTACAACCCGTTCAAGTACAACTCGTTCCCGATCAACGGCGCACGCCAATCTTCGCTTCTCACACGCGAGCTGCAAGGCGCGATTGCCGACGCGGTGACGAGCGGTCGCATCGCCCGCATGCCGCCGGTCCTGACCTTCCAGTCGGCCATCGATTTCACCGTCAGCACGCAGGCGATCGTCGACGCGCTCTACGCCGTGCTGCCCGCCAACGGCAGCGAGCTGGTGCTGTTCGACGTCAATCGCCACGCACAACTGAGCCCCCTGCTGAGTGCGCGTTCGCTGGACGCTCTCGATCGCATCATGGCGCCGCCGCCGCGCAACTACCGCAGCGCCGTCATCATGAACGCGGACGCACCGTCGGGCGTGGTCGTCGAGCGCAGTGTGGATGCCGGCGCGACGGCGGCGACCCTGCGGCCGCTCTCGTTCGGGTACCCCTCCGGCATGTTCTCGCTCTCGCACATCGCCTTGCCATTCGCGATGGACGATCCGCTCTACGGCATCGAGGCAGCGCCCGACGCGCACAAGGAGTTCGGCATCAATCTGGGCAGCGTCGGCGGGCGCGGCGAAACCGGTGCGCTGATCGTCAGCGCCGATGCCCTGACACGCGCCTCGTCGAATCCGTTCCTGCCGTACATGCTCGAGCGCATCGAGCAGGGCATCACGCCGCCAGCGGCCCCCGCGGCGGCGGCCCGGCCATGATTGCCCGCACCTGGCGGCGCCGCGGGCTCGCGTGGCTAACGCTGCTGGCGCTGCTCTTCTCGCTCGTCGCGGCCAGCCGCGCTGAAACCGCCGATGCCCCGGCCGAGCCGCGCACACCGGCGATCGCCGCAGCCTACGTTCCCGCCACCGCCGACGTCGACGAGAAGTTCGCGTTGTCCGCGCTGCGGCGGGCGAAGGCGAACGACGCGACCGACGCCCTGCAGCGCCGGCTGACGCGGCAGGCACAGTCGCTGAAGGATCTGAGCGCGATCACGAACCGCAGCGACCTGTCGCGCTTGTCGGTGCGCCGGCTGGAGAGCCTCGAGCGCCACTGGCTGCTTCACGAACGCACGATCCGCCAGTCGCGCTCCGACCTCGCACGGGTGACGAATGTCGCCTCCGAGGATGCGGCCCAACTCGCGACGCGGCGCACGGCGTGGATCGCAACCCGCGAAGAGCCCGATCTCGCACCCGCCTTGCACGATCGCGCCGACGAACTGATCAAGCAGATCGAGACCGCGCAAGCCGTCGTTGCCGACGATCTCGCCAAGCTGCTCGACCTCGGACGCGTCAGTGCGTCGATGCAGGCGCAGGTGCAGTTCAGTCTGGGCGAAGTGTCGCGCGAAGTCGAGGCGCAGGATCGGCGCCTCGTCACGATCGACTCGCCGCCCTTGTGGCGGGCCACGCGCGACGAGAGCGGCGTCGAACCGATCGGCGCCGCCCTGCGGGAAAGTCTTGCGATCGAATCTGCCTTCGCGAGCGACTTCGATGCCTTGCGCGAACGGCTGGCACCGGCCTATGCCGCCGGCGCACTGCTGTTGCTGCCGCTGCTGTTCGGGCTGCGGCGGCGGGCGCGCAGGCTGGTCGCCGCCGGCCAGGCCGACGCCGGCACGATGCGCGCCCTGTTTCACCCCTGGGCGGCCTGGCTGCTGCTGCTCGCGGGGGCCGCGATTGCGTACGACTTCCAGGGGCCGATCCTGCGCCAGCAGCTCGTGATGCTGCTGGCGTGGATCCCGGTCCTTGCCTTGCTCGAGAAGCGGGTGCTGCCCTTCGTCGGCCGCTGGGCGTATCTGGCTGCCCTCTTCTATGTGCTCAACGCCTTCATCTCGCAGCTCGTCGGCGACCTGTTCCTCTACCGCTTGCTACTGCTCGGGATCAACCTGCTGATGCTCGCCGCGCTAGTCTGGAGCATCGCGCGCGCAGACGAAGGCGATGCGGTGGGCGGCCAGACGCCGCTGCCGGCGCGGGTCTGGGCCGCGGCGCGCTGGGTGGCGTGCGGCGTGCTGCTCGTGTCGGCGGGCTCGAACATCCTCGGCAACGTGTCGCTCGCCGACATGCTGGTCACGGCGACCCTCAACAGCGCGTACGGCGCGCTCGCCATCTACGCCGGCGCGATCGTCGTGCTCTCGCTGGTCCAGGTGCTGCTCGCGGGCCCGACCGCGGCACGCCTCGCACAGCGCCATTCGGCATCGCTGCTGCCGGCGATCGGCAGGCTCGGGCGGCTCGCGCTGGTGCTGATGTGGTTCGTGTTCGTGCTGCAGTCGTTTCGCATCTATCGGCCGCTTGCGACCTTCGCCGTCTCGGTGCTGAACCATGAGTTCTCGATCGGCTCGCTGACGCTGAGCCTCGGAAACCTGGTCGCGTTCGGCATCGCGACCTGGGCCGCGTTCTGGATCGCACGCACGATCCGCGAAGTGCTCGCCGAGGACGTGCTGCCATCGCTTGCGCTGCCGCGCGGCGTCGGCAACAGCATCTCGTCGCTGAGCTACTACGTGATCCTCTTTCTCGGCCTGCTGTCGGCGCTCGCCGCGGCGGGCTTCCAGGTCGGCCAGTTGACGCTCATCTTCGGCGCACTCGGCGTCGGTATCGGCTTCGGCCTGCAGGACGTGGTGCGCAACTTCGTCGCCGGGCTGATATTGATGTTCGAGCGCCCGATCCAGCGCGGCGACACGGTCGAGTTGGCCGCACTGATCGGCACCGTGCGCGATATCGGCCTGCGCGCGACGACGATCACGACCTTCGAAGGCGCCGACGTCATTATTCCGAACGGCATGTTGCTGGCCGACAAGCTCGTCAACTGGACGCTGCGCGGCACGCGCCGGCGCGTCAATATCGACGTGAGCACCGTCCAGAGCGCCGATCCGCAGCGCACGATCGAACTGCTGGTCGAGATCGCACGCGGCGTGGACGGCGTCGCATCGGTGCCGGCGCCGGTTGCGATCATGACCGGGCTGGCGACCGGCGTGCTGGAATTCAACCTGCGCGCCTGGACCACCGAGCACGCCGACTGGTTGATCATGCGCAGCGACCTCGCAGTGCAGGTTCGCAACGGGCTCGCGCAGGCAGGCATCGAGGTGCCTCTGCCGCAGCGCGAACTGCATGTGCGCAACGAGAAGACGCCGCCTGCGGAGCGCCCGCGCCAAACCGACGAACAAGACGACGCGGCCGGCACGGCGCCAAGCGGCGCCTAGAAGGCGTCCGCCGCAAGGCGTGGTGATCCAGACGCAAGAACGCCGTCTGCGGGAGACGGCGTCTTGTATCGCAGAGACAGAGCGGGACAGCGCCCCGCGCGCGGCGCCTACTGCACCCGGCCGCCCCGGATGTTGCCGGCGACAGCGCCGCCGGCCCCGCCAATCGCGGCCCCGGTCCACGCATTGCCGCCCGAGATCGCCGCGATCCCGGCACCGGTGCCGGCGCCGATCATGGCGCCGCTCATCGTGCCCTGCTGCTGCGGCGTCATGTCGGTGCAACCCACCACACCGGTCAACGCAACGATCGCCATCAAGAATCCAACTCGTTTCATGCCTGCTTCTCCCTCGTCACTTTTTCAGGCCCGGCAGG
>CAZVNC010000232.1:1657-4882 GCA_964628305.1 uncultured Ideonella sp. | reverse complement strand
TCTCGCGCCAGGGCGTGCAGCGCGACCTGCTGCCGCTGGTCGAGGGCACGACGGTGACGACGCGCTACGGCGTCGTTCGCACCGACCACATCCTGTTCATCGCGTCCGGTGCGTTCCACCTGAGCAAGCCGAGCGATCTGATTCCCGAGCTGCAGGGGCGCTTCCCGATCCGCGTCGAGCTCGGATCGCTGAGCGTCGACGACTTCGAGGCGATCCTGACGCAGACCGAAGCGAGTCTCGTCATGCAGTACAAGGCGCTGCTCGCGACCGAAGGCGTGACGCTCGAGATCACGCCCGACGCGATCCGGCGACTCGCGCAGACCGCCTTCGACGTCAACGAGCGCACCGAGAACATCGGCGCCCGCCGGCTCGCGACGGTAATGGAGCGGCTGCTCGACGAGGTGAGCTTCGACGCGCCGGCGCTCGCCGGCCAGACCGTCCGGCTCGACGCCGCGGCGGTCGAGGCGAGACTCGGCGAACTGGCGAAGAACGAGGATCTGTCGCGCTACATCCTGTAGCTTCGGGGCGAGTGCATCCGAGTCCGGGCCGACGGGCAAGAAGCCGTCACAGCGCGAGCCGCCGCGCCTGCAGCGCGAGCAGGCCTTCGAAGATCAGCATCTCGACGCTTTCGAACGGCAGCTCGAGAATCGGCGCGAGCTTGACGGCCGCGCCGCCGCTGATCAGGAGCGCGGGTTCCATCCCGCTGCGCTCGTGCAGGCGGCGGTGCATCCGCTCGACGGCGCCCGCGATCGCATGTGCGCCGCCGCTCATCAACGCGTCGCTCGTGTTGGTCGGGAAGTCCACCGCCTCGCCGGTCGGCGCCTTCAGGCCCGCCGTGCCCATCTCGAGCGCGCGCAGCATGAGTCCGAAGCCGGGCAGGATCAGGCCGCCCAGGAAATGCCCCTCGCTATCGAGTGCATCGACCGTCACCGCAGTGCCGACCATCACGACGAGCGCCGGACGCGCCACACCCTGGCTCAGCACGTGATGGCGGGCGCCGACCAGCGCCGACCAGCGATCCGCGCCGAGCCGGCTCGGATGATCGTAGCCGTTCGTCACGCCCGCGGCGTGGGCGGCGGGAACGACCCAGCGCGGCGTGATATCCCAGAGTTCGAGCTGCTCCTCGACGCGACGGCGGACCGCCTCGCCGGCGACGATGCAGCCGAGCATGCTGCCGGGCGGGGCGAGCGCCTTCCACTCGCTGTCGGCAAGCCGGTCGATCGTCTCCAGGAACATCGCGCCTTGCGCGAGGAGCACCGCGCCCGGATGCGGCGCCGCGTACTGCGCCCACTTCAGCCGGGTGTTGCCGATATCGATCGCGAGGAAGCTCATGCCCGGTCTCCAGAGTGCCTGCGCCGCATCCTCAGACCACAGGCGCGTCGCGCGATGGCGCTGCGCGCCTTTGCCCGCGCGATTGTGCCGTCATTCGAACCCCGGGCGCACTCCACGTGCATCCGGCCGGCGAGACGTCACGGCGCTACACTGCATCGGACATCGAGGCCCATCCAGGAAACGAACGCAAATGCCGAATGGCTCATCGAAAGCAGCGAAGTCGTTGCCCGCCTATCAAGTCG
The DNA here is from genome assembly GCA_964628305.1 of uncultured Ideonella sp. Classification (GTDB taxonomy): domain Bacteria; phylum Pseudomonadota; class Gammaproteobacteria; order Burkholderiales; family Burkholderiaceae_C; genus CAIKUF01. The sequence goes on along the minus strand of CAZVNC010000232.1, from coordinate 3,308 downwards.
GCTCGGGCCGCAAGGGCTTCGACCTCGCCGCCATCGACCCCGGCGCCAAGCCTTATTCATGTGGCGACCGGGACGCCGACCGCAAGACACTGGACTCGCTCGCGCTCGAGCTGGACACGCTGCAGAACCTCTTCTACGCCGACCGGCGCTTCAAGCTGCTCGTCATCCTGCAGGGACTCGACACCAGCGGCAAGGACGGCACGGTGCGCGCGGTGTTCAGCCAGACCAGTCCGCTCGGGGTTCACACGCACAGCTGGAAAGTGCCGACCGTGGACGAGCGCGACCACGACTATCTGTGGCGCATCCACCACCAGGTGCCGGCCGCCGGCGAAGTGATGATCTTCAACCGCAGCCACTACGAGGACGTGCTCGTGCCGGTCGTCAACGGCTGGATCGACGCCGGGGAAACGAAGCGGCGCTACGCACAGATCAACGACTTCGAGCGCATGCTGACCGAGACCGGGACGATCGTCGCCAAGTTCATGCTCCACATCTCGAAGGACGAGCAGCGCGAGCGCCTGCAGCAGCGGCTCGACGATCCGGCCAAACGCTGGAAGTTCGCCCTCGGCGACCTCGACGTGCGCAAGCAGTGGGATGCCTACCGGGCGGCGTACCAGCAGGCGATCGCGGCCACCGGCACGCGCTGGGCGCCGTGGACGATCGTCCCCGCGGATTCGAAGCTGCATCGAAACCTGATGATCGCCAGCGTCCTCAAGGAACTTCTGCTTGGCCTGAAGTTGCGCTACCCGACCGGCGATCACTCGCTCGAGGGCGTTCGAGTCGACTAGGGCGATCCGAAGGAGAGAAGAGATGACCGATCTGTCGGCCGAATTCCAGGCCCTCGCGAACTACCGCCCGACGCACAAGGTGCGCTTCGTCACCGCCGCGAGCCTGTTCGACGGCCACGACGCGGCGATCAACATCATGCGCCGCATCCTGCAGGGCATGGGCGCGGAGGTGATCCACCTCGGCCACAACCGCTCGGTCGACGAGATCGTGACCGCCGCGTTGCAGGAAGACGTGCAGGGCGTCGCGATCAGCAGCTACCAGGGCGGCCACGTCGAATACTTCAAGTACATGATCGATTTGCTGCGCGCGCGCGGCGGCGAGAACATCCAGGTCTACGGCGGCGGCGGCGGCGTGATCGTCGGACCCGAGATCCGCGAGCTGCAGGACTACGGTGTGGCTCGCATCTACAGCCCGGAAGATGGCCAGCGCATGGGCCTGGCGGGCATGATCGGCGAGATGGTGATGCGCTGCGATATCGACCTGTCGGCGCACGCACCGACCAGCATCGCGCAGGTCCAGGGGCACACGCAAAGCGCTTGGCGCGCGCTCGCCAGGCTGATCACCGCGCTCGAAGGCGGCAAGGCGCCGGGCGCCATCAAGTCGGCGCTTGCGAAGGCCGCCAAGGCGGCGCAGATCCCGGTCGTCGGCATCACCGGCACCGGCGGCGCAGGCAAGTCGAGCCTGACCGACGAGCTGATCCGCCGCCTGCGCCTCGATCAGGACGACAGCTTGCGGATCGCCGTCATCAGCATCGATCCGTCGCGCCGCAAGAGCGGCGGTGCGCTGCTCGGCGACCGCATCCGGATGAACGCGATTGCGCCCTGGAGCCGCAGCGCGGCGGCGCATCCCGCAAAGGGCAGAC
>CAZVNC010000232.1:0-1647 GCA_964628305.1 uncultured Ideonella sp. | reverse complement strand
CGACGACGCAGCGCCGGCGCCGGCGCCGGCGCCGAGCCAGCGTCCGAACAACGCGTCTTCATGCGCAGCTTGGCGACGCGCGACTTCGGCAGCGAGATCAGCCAGGCGCTGCCCGACGTGATCGCGGCATGCAAGGCAGCCGGCTTCGATCTGATCGTCGTCGAGACCTCGGGCATCGGCCAGGGCGACGCGGCGATCGTGCCGCTGGTCGACGTGCCGATGTACGTGATGACGCCCGAGTTCGGCGCCGCGAGCCAGCTCGAGAAAATCGACATGCTCGACTTCGCGGAGTTCGTCGCGATCAACAAGTTCGACCGCAAGGGCGCGTCCGACGCGCTGCGCGACGTCTCCAAGCAGGTGCAGCGCAATCGCGAGGCGTTCAAGACGACGCCCGACAAGATGCCGGTCTTCGGCACGATGGCGAGCCGTTTCAACGACGACGGCGTGACGGCGCTCTATCAGGCGCTGCTGCCGCGCCTTGCCGCACTCGGCCTCAAGCTCGGCAAGGGCCGGCTGCCGAAAGTCGCGACGCGCCACAGCACGCACCAGGTGGCGATCGTCCCCGGCGCGCGGGTGCGCTACCTGGCCGACATCGCCGACACGGTGCGTGCCTACAAGCGCCATGCCATCGCGCAATCCCGGCTCGCGCGCGAACTGCAGCAGCTCAATGCGAGTGCCGACATGCTGCATGCCGACGACGCGACGCGCGACGGCGCGCGCAGCACCGTGCTGCGCGTGGCGCAGGCGCGCGAGGCGCGCTTCGACCCGCGCGCGAAGCGGCTGCTCGCGATGTGGCCGCAGATGCGCAAGGCCTACGCCGGCGACGAATACGTCGTGAAGATCCGTGACAAGGAGATCCGCACCACGCTCACCCACACGACGCTGTCGGGCAACAAGATCCGCAAGGTCGCGCTGCCCGGCTACGAGGACCACGGCGAGATTCTCAAGTGGCTGATGCTCGACAACGTGCCGGGCAGCTTCCCCTACACCGCCGGGACCTTTGCCTTCAAGCGCGAGAACGAAGACCCGACGCGCATGTTCGCCGGCGAGGGCGATGCGTTTCGCACCAACAAGCGCTTCAAGCTGCTGAGCGAAGGCATGCCCGCCAAGCGCCTGTCGACCGCGTTCGACTCGGTCACCCTCTACGGCAGCGACCCCGACCCGCGACCCGACATCTACGGCAAGGTCGGCAACTCGGGGGTCTCGATCGCGACGCTGGACGACTTGAAGGTGCTCTATTCGGGCTTCGATCTGTGCAGCCCGAACACGTCGGTGTCGATGACGATCAACGGTCCGGCGCCGACCATCCTCGCGATGTTCATGAACGCCGCGATCGATCAGCAGACCGACAAGTTCAAGACCGACAACGGCCGCGAGCCGACCGACGACGAGGCGCAGAAGATCGCCGTCTGGGTCAAGCAGAACGTGCGCGGCACGGTGCAGGCCGACATCCTGAAGGAGGACCAGGGCCAGAACACGTGCATCTTCTCGACCGAGTTCAGCTTGAAGGTAATGGGCGACATCGCCGAGTACTTCGTGCACCACCAGGTGCGCAACTTCTACTCGGTCAGCATCTCGGGCTATCACATCGCCGAGGCGGGCGCGAACCCGATCAGCCAGCTCGCGTTCACGCTCAGCAACGGCTTC